>CAKZKZ010000118.1 GCA_937124495.1 uncultured Dokdonia sp.
CCTATAATAATCATGAGCGCCCCTTGGTAAAAAAAGCTTTTGCGTATATCAGTGAGAGTGGCTCCAAGATCAGAAAGTGTTTTAATGTGATTTTTCTTATCAATGATAATCATAATAATACTTCCTATAAAACTAAACAGCGCTATAATCAGTACAAGTGTACATATAAAATAAAGCGCTAAGTTTTCTGTATTCAGCATTTTATATAGCGCATCATTGAGTTCTGCTCTATTCTTAATGCGTACATTGTTTAAAAAAATGGATTGTAGCTGATCTTTTATTTCTGATTCGTCTGCGTCTGGAGCGAGCTTGATCTCTATAGTGCTTATTTTGTCTAATGGATATTCTAATAATCTACCTACAAAATCAATATTTGCAAAAAGATGATCATTATCTATTGATTCACCAGCTTGAAAAATTCCGCTAGCAACAGCACTTGATTTATTAAATGCGCTCGTAGGATCCGTAATTTGCCCTTTTCCAGGTCTAGGAACCATAATTCGTAATAAATTCCCATAATCACTCATCCCTAATGAGAGTCTACGTCTTATGCCACCGCCTATTGCAACTTCAGGTTCGCCTATGCTAGGCCAAAAACCAGCATATAGAGTGGTGTCTATGCTGCTTACTTTTAAATAATTCTCATCAACACCTTTGATAAAACCAAGATGTGTTTTTCCGTCATATTCTAGATATACACGTTCCTCTATAACTTTTGAATAGCTTTCTATTCCCGTAATGATAGCAATATTTTTTTCTTGCTCAGGGGTGATGGTAATTGATTTGCCAGAACTAGGAGAGATTTTAAGATCAGGATCTATGATGGAAGTCACAGCGATATTATAATCTTTCAATCCTGCAAATGCAGATAATACAATCAGGAGTACAGCTGTTCCTATAATAATGCTTGCGATAGATATTAAGGTAATAATATTAATCGCATTGGTGCCGCTTTTTGAAAAGAGGTAACGTTTAGCAATATATAGAGGAAACCGCATTTACGATTTTTTTCTTTTTTCTAATAAAGAAGGATCTTGAATAGGATTGTCTATTCCTTTTAGTGATCTGTCAATTCCTTCCATATATTCAAGAGAATCATCAATATAAAACTGTAGTTCTGGCATGCGTCTTAGTTGATGACGAGTACGTTGTGAGACCTCATGTCTAATTTTAGTTTTTACTAAGTTGAGTTCTCGTAACATATTTGTTCCTTCAGCATTTGGGAAAACACTAATGTATACTTTTGCGATAGAGAGATCTGTAGGAACTTTTACTTTTGAAACAGAAACAATAATACCTCTGTGACCACTATCTCGCAATGCATTTTGTAATACATCAGCAAGGTCTTTTTGTAAAACACCTGCTACCTTTTTCTGTCTGTTAGATTCCATACGGCAAAAATACGCTTTTTATAGATTGTGTTACTTTTGTAGGAGATGTTTTCAGTAATTATACGCTTTCGCGAAAGCGTACTCATAAAGAAATAAAATAAATGGATAAGATTGAACATATAGGAATCGCTGTTAAAGACCTTGGAGTTTCCAATAAATTATATGAAAAACTACTAGGAAAGCCTCATTATAAGATGGAAGAGGTATTGTCTGAAGGGGTTAAGACATCTTTTTTTCAGGTTGGGCCTAATAAAATAGAACTATTGGAGGCTACCAGAGATGATAGTCCTATTGCAAAATTTATAGAAAAAAAAGGAGAAGGAGTTCATCATATTGCTTTTGCAGTAGAAAATATAGAAGAAGAAATGGCTCGTTTAGAAAAAGAAGGCTTTGTGTTGCTTAATAAAATACCTAAGGAAGGTGCTGATAATAAACTGGTAGCGTTTATTCATCCTAAGACGGCTGGAGGTGTTTTGGTAGAATTATGTCAAGAAAATAATAATAAGCAATAAAATTCTTTGCTCTATTGAGTATTTGTTATAAATTTGCACCCGTTTTCGGTCCCATAGCTCAGTTGGTTAGAGCATCTGACTCATAATCAGAGGGTCCTTGGTTCGAGCCCAAGTGGG
>CAKZKZ010000119.1 GCA_937124495.1 uncultured Dokdonia sp.
GTTACAGATATCTAAGCGTGGTGGGGAGCTGCTATGTCAATTAAAAAAAGATAGAGTACTTATAAAAGGGACAGCAATTACTTATTTAGAAGGCGTCATCAAATTGTAAATGCATACGTTATCTGAAGTTCTCACACCTTTTGGGTAAGAGTTGTTAAAATTATGAAGGTATAGCGGTTTTGAAGTATATTTAACTAAAATTGGGGTATTAGTAGGGTCAGTCACATATCAAAAAAATCATGTTGGTTCGTAGTGATGTTTGTTATTTCGCTTTTCGCGAAAGCGCAAGATTGTGCAATCCTAACAAGTCCGAGTATTCTTCCCGTTGAAGATCAATTAACGTGGACAGATGAAGGTGTGGCAGGAGGCTATATCTTAACGCTTACAGATTCTGGAGGTGTAATGTCTACGATTCAAAGAACGCCCTCGCAAACGTCCTACAGACCTGCAATGGGATGGCCAGAAAATGAAAGTTATACTGTTGTTATTGCCCTTAGAGAAGATCCAGCAGATCCAGACCCAACGACTACTTGTAATGTTCAAATGTTTAGTACAGGAAGTATTACCACCTTACCAGGTTGTAATACGGTTACAAGCCCTTTAGATGGAACCATAGATGTGTCATTAACACCGCTAATCACTTGGAGCTATGCGCCAAGAGCCACAGAATATATAGTAAACCTTGGTACCACCTTGGGAGGAAATGATATCATCGCCAATCAGTTAATACCAGATGGTACACTTTCTTTTCAAGTGGTAACGCCACTAGCAGAAGGGACAACTTTTTATGTGCGTATTACACCGCGTAATGCTGTTGGTGAAGCGACAAGTTGTGCTAATGATAGTGAGTTTACAACCCTCACTATTTCTACAGAAGTTCCAGATTGCACAACACTTAGTTCTCCATCTAATGGCGATGAAAATGTAGCGTTAACTCCTTTGCTTACCTGGTTTCCAGTGCCTAATGCTGATGGATATCGATTGACGATTGGAAGTAATCCAAATACCTCAGATATTGTTGATGATATTGATTTTGGGAATGTCACTTCGACTTTTGTGATAGATTTTGAAGAAGGGATAAAATATTATGTTACTGTGACTCCTTATAATAGTGCTGGTGACGCCATAGATTGTATGCAGACGTGTTTTACGACCACTTTGGGGTGTGGACCTTATGAAGATGCCATGACGGGGGAAATTATTGATTTAAACCCTCAGATTACATTAGAAGATAGTTATAATTCTTGTAGTAATGAAGGTCCGCTGCAGTTAAATTATGCAGGAATAGGAGAACAATTTTCTTGGATTCGATTTGTAGATGATACTGAGTTAGAAATTTCGTCGTCTCGTGATGTGACGATTACAGAAAGTGGTACTTACCGTTTGGATGTGATTTCTGAAGTCCCTATTGAAGAAGGTATTATTGCATGCGACAGTTCACATACATTCACAGTATCTATTTCTGGAGCTCCTGTGATTGAAGATTTAAATTTAAGTATTCAAAACCTGAATATAAGTATTAGCGTTGATGTAAGTGGGATAGGGGATTATGAGTATGCTATTGGATCTGTAGATGGGCCTTATCAGGACAGTCCTGTATTTAACAACTTAGGAATTTCTGATTTTGAAGTTTTTGTGAGAGATAAAAATGGTTGTGGGATGGATAGTGCTCGCCTCAATGCCGATATTGATCTAGGGTTTCCAAAATACTTTACGCCTAATAGCGATGGGATTAATGATTACTGGCAAGTACGCGGCAGGATTGTTGACGGAGAAACCATAACGTATATAGAAGTGTATGATCGTTTTGGAAAACGCATTACTGGTTTTAGTCCTCGTGGAATAGGCTGGGATGGCACTTTTAACGGAAGGCGCCTTTTAGATGCTGGGTTTTGGTATAGAGCTTCTACAGTAAGCAACCGTGTCTTGGTAGGGCATTTTGCATTGCGTAGATAATACTACGTATAAAATGTACTTTTTTAGTGAAACTCAATGTTGAGAAGTCTGTAAGACGTACTGAATATTGTACAATGAACTAATCCCGCTTTTTGCTGAACTCGTTTCAGTATCTAGCGGGATCTTGTTTTACAAACTGTATTAATCCCTGACACAACGAATAGAGATCCCGTTTGAATTGGCGCGACCACCTGAATTGCAAGTAGTTGATCCAGAATTTAGAGATTCTACAAAGCTAGCAGTGCCATTGCTATACCGTTGAGTACTCCACCATCCCGCATTAGTATTGATACTATGGAAACCTTCGATGGCGCCTAAATAACTTCCGCGGCTGCCACCTGGTAGCCCGGTAAACCCACTACTATTAGTTGCATCAACATTTGGACTAGCCCAATGTGTTGTACCGCTTTCTTTCATCGATCCGCCAGCAACAAGTGAATTGCCCAAACAGTTTTCTATGGCATTCCATTCTGAGCCACTAGGTACATGCCAACCTAAAGGAGTCAATTCTTTGTTGGGAGTATTAGGGTTATTATCATGTATACCAGCCACAGCATACCAGTTATAAAGTTTGCCATAGATGGCCCCATTTGCCGGATCATTGTTATAATAACACCAGGCCCCAGTAGTTAAGTTCGCCCACTCAGTGTAGTCCTGAACTTCGGGAATTGGTGTACCATCTCTGTAGGTACTTACATTCAGATTTTCAGCCATCCATACTTGATCACAGATCATAACAATCGTATTATGGGGAACTACACTTGAGTAGCTACCATCTAGAGGTTCCCACTGTGCTCCATCAAAATAATCAATTGTTTTTGACGTAGTATTATAGATCATCAAGCCAGCTGCTGGATCTGTTATGGCATCTCTTTGTATCTCCGACATACGTGGGGGCAGAAATCCTTTTGCGGTATTTGTGACTTCCAATTGAGCCGAAGCTTCTAGCGGGGTTCCAATCCCTACTTGCGCATAGGTGCTAGTAGTTAGTAGTAAAAAAATGAATATTACATTTTTAATATGTTTCATGGCATAATAGTTTTAAATGAATGTTTCTGTTTTGTTAGAAAGATTGCTGGGTTTCCGTCCAGAGACTACTTAGGTAAGTTGTTAATCCTTGACACAACGAACAGACAGACCGTATTGCTTAGCGAGTACGCTATTTAAGATGGTACCATGACCGTATTGTAAGAAGTATTCTCTTGAACTTATATTGCTATGTTCTGTAGAACTCCACCAATATCCTTGTTGTCCAATTTGTTGAAAATTAGGATTGCTATCGATTAGGAAACCACCAGGTAATCCTGTAAAGTCGCTGATATTAGTTGCATTCATATTAGGATTTATCCAATGTGTAGTACCTGTTTCTTTCATCGCTCCGCCAGCGGCAGAGTCACCTCCCAAACAACTTATTGTTGCATCCCATTCAGTATTGCTAGGGATATGCCAACCCAAAGGAGCTAGCTCTTTATTAGGAGTTCCAGGGTCATTGTCGTGTATACCCGCTACAGCATACCAATTATAGAGTTTACCATAGATGTCCCCGTTTGCTGGATCATTGTTATAATAACACCAAGCACCCGTAGTTAAGGTCATCCACTTAGTGGGATCTTGAACTTCGGGAATTGGTGTACCATCTCTATAGGTAGCTACATCTAGATTTTCAACCATCCAAGTCTGGTAACAAATAGTAGCACTTTCATTTGGTTTTTTATTATGAAGAGACACCCACTGTGTGCCATCAAAATAATTAGGTGTTTTTGAAGTGATGTTGTAAATTATCAAGCCAGCTGCTGGATCTATTATGGCATCTCTTTGTATCTCCGACAGACGTGGAGGAAGAAAACCCTTTGTGGGACTTGTCACCTCC
>CAKZKZ010000120.1 GCA_937124495.1 uncultured Dokdonia sp.
TAACCTACAAAAGTGTGATATGAAAACAGTGTTAATAAATGACGCCCTACTCGTTAGTAATTACATCCAAGGAGATGAAAATTCATTATCGATCTTAATTAAAAGGCACAAGCAACGTATTTATAGTTTTATTTATTCTAAAGTATATGACAGAGATGTATCTGAAGATATATTTCAAGATACTTTCATTAAAGTCATCAACACACTGAAGCGTGGTCGTTATAATGAAGAAGGTAAATTTCTTCCTTGGGTCATGCGTATCGCTCATAACCTTGTCATTGATCATTTTAGACGTAATAATCGTATGCCTAAGTTTGATAACGATGGTGAGTTTAGTATATTTTCTGTACTAAGCGATAATTGTTTGAATGCCGAAAAACAACTTATTAAGGATCAGGTAGAATGTGACGTAAGACGTTTGATAGAAGAGCTTCCAGATGATCAAAAAGAAGTACTTTATATGAGGGTATATCAAGAAATGAGCTTTAAAGATATCTCAGAAAAAACTGGGGTGAGTATCAATACAGCACTAGGTAGAATGCGTTATGCGCTTATTAATTTACGTAAGGTAATTGACAAGCATAATATTATTTTAACAAACTAATATAATAAGAGAGTAAGTTTTGCGTTATTGACATAACTGTAAACCAAAATTACGTATATGTCAAAAATTTACTCAGAACCACCATCGCCGGGTAAACAACAGGCGGACAATTTGGAACCAAAGTCAGAGACTATAGCGTTCCTACTTAATTATTCTAAGGCTTTAAGTGTTATACATTATAAAACGATGAGGTTTGAAGCACTCATCAACTAAACTTTGTGAAAAGCCCAATTTCAAGATTGGGCTTTTCTTATTTTAGGATAAGATTGTCAATTAGAATACAACCTTTGTATTTGGTAATAATGTCTTTATTCTCTCTTGTTCAGATCTTGAAAATGTATTCCCACTCAGTTCTAATACGGCAAGTTTGCTAAATCCGCTTAGATTCTCAGGCAACTTTGTTAAACTGCTTTTTCTTAATAATATTACTTTTAGATGTTCTAAAAAACTGCTATTCTTCAATAGCTGCTGTATGTTGATATTTGGATTATTATCTAATACTAATCCGTTGAGCTGTTTTATTAATTGTAATTCTGGAGGGATTGTACTAATTTCATTATTTGACAATACAAGAATTTTTAGATGTAGTGCCTGTGATAAAGTAGTAAAGGTATTTTTTAAATCTAAAGATGGATTTTCAGAGAGATGAATTTCTTCTAAAGCATTTAATTTGCTGATTTTCGACGGAATCTTGGTGATGTTATTTCCATCCAAGTACAAGAAATCTAGCTTTTTAATTTTTGATAACGTTCGTATCGTTTTATCTAGATTTACCTGCGGATTGTAGGAGAGATCTATTTCTCTTAGGTTAGGGAGTGATGTGATCACTTCTGGAAGCTCTTCAAACGTATTATTCCTGAGATTGATGACTGTTATTTTCTGTAATTGATGTAAACTTTCAGGTAAGCTACTCAGATGATTTCCTTCAATATTTAATAAGCTTAAGCTTTTGATTTTTTCTACACCTTCTGGTAGTTTGTTTAACTCGCAATTTGTTAGATACAGTGATTCTAGATGAGAGAGTTTGTGTGCGTGAGTGTTGATATCTGGTATTTCTGAACAATTAAGATCTAGCCAAGTAACATCCTCAGAAACTTTTAATGCATCTTCAAACGAAGTGTATTTTTTATTTTTTTGAGCAAATAGGACACACTGAAATGTGAGGACAAAAATAAATACAATTGTTTTTTTCATAAGCCCTATATCATTTATGATATTACTTTTTTAACGGATTGATGAGATTTAAAGATACGTTACTTCTTTTTAGCTCGCTTTTCCATCATTTTTTCATACTCTGCAATGACCGTTTTTCTTCCGATGGTTTTAGTAATGATATCTTTTTCGAGATCCCATCCACGTGCAGGAGAGTATTGACGTCCATACCAGATAATCTGTAAATGTAAATCATTCCATACATGTTCTGGAAATAATCGCTTGGCATCTTTTTCTGTTTGCACTACATTTTTGCCATTAGTAAGTCCCCAACGATACATCAATCTATGGATATGCGTATCTACAGGAAAGGCAGGTGTACCGAAAGCTTGAGATACAACGACGCTTGCTGTTTTATGTCCAACGGCAGGAAATTCTTCTAACAATGCAATATCATTAGGAACTACACCATTATATTTATCAATTAACATGTGTGAGAGTCCATGAATTCCTTTTGCTTTCATAGGCGAAAGGCCCACGGGTTTGATACTTTCTCTGATCTCTTCTACCGTTAGTTTGATCATATCATACGGATTGTCAGCTATTTCAAATAGCAAAGGTGTGATAAGGTTGACACGTACATCGGTACTTTGTGCACTCATCAATACGGCAATCAATAGGGTATAAGGGTCTTTATGATCTAACGGGATAGGAATCTGTGGGTATAATTCTTTTAACGTATCTATAACGAAATCAACTTTTTCTTGCTTAGTCATTTGGTTTATCTTAGCCTAGTAATTAATTAAACAAAACATTGTATGTACTTTGTCTTATTTTTTTATGATGAATTACATACGTACGCTACTTTTTATAAGAGGTGTATGTAGAAATATAATAGTCAAACCATATTTAAAACGAAGATAATGAATACACTTAAAGTAGGTGATAAAGTACCAGATTTTACAACCACAGATCAAGATGGAAATGCAGTTTCTCTTTCTGATTTTGCAGGGAAAAAACTAATCGTTTTCTTTTACCCCAAGGCGTCCACACCTGGCTGTACAGCTGAGGCTTGTAACTTAAGAGATAATTACAAAGCATTGCAAGATCAAGGGTATAGTCTTTTAGGCGTAAGTGCAGACTCAGAAAAGCGTCAGAAAAATTTTGCCACTAAATATGAATTCCCGTTTCAATTACTAGCCGATGAGGACCACAGTGTGATCAATGCGTTTGGTGTGTGGGGATTAAAGAAGTTTATGGGAAAAGAATATGATGGTATTCACCGTAAAACATTCAAGGTAGACGAACAAGGTATTGTTACCGAAGTTCGTCATCAAGTAAAAACCAAACTTCACGCAGCGCAACCACTGTAACGAGATCACCCCTTCTTTAGGCAGCATTGTTGGCGTTGTTCGTAACTGACTTCGACAATAATTAGAAATAAGCCTCATTTCTTTTTCATCCAGAGAAAGATGTATGAGGTTTATTTTTTTTTGCTCCGTTTTAAGACGTATAGATTTTGAAGATATCGTAATCTCTTGGATATCTGTGATAGGAATTTCATAAGTTTCAACACCATCATGGCACACAACAATATTCTCCTCTTTGTCCACAGAAAAATATGCACTGGGTAGTTTTCCATAAGTACTATTCCAAATACTAAAAGTGCTTTTTGAATAACATTTTTAGTATATGTGAAGTCTGATAATACAAATGGGACAAACTCTATAGCTAGCAATAATGGAATAATATGTGCAATATTTCTAGGAGCTTTGTTTGATATTAACATATCATCAAAACTAGTTTTAGATTTTGTAGCAAAACGACTAAAAGTAGCTATTAATATTTTTCGAGTAATAAAATCAATAATGAATACAATTACTAGTAATAGAATGAGTAATACAAACATATTAATGTAAGTAGCGACAGTGGTATTAATTCCCTCAGAAACTAAAATATCAAATAGTAAGTGTGTTATTTCTCTCATAAAAAGTAAAAGCCTAACACAAAAATACTGCGATTAATATGAAAATAAAACCTTTTAACAATTATAATGGTCATAGTGAATATTT
>CAKZKZ010000121.1 GCA_937124495.1 uncultured Dokdonia sp.
AAACTCAGGTGAATTTGCTTCTAAAGAATTACTTGATTATTGGCAAAATGTAGATTTATACATTGGAGGTTCTGAACATGCAACAGGACACTTGTTGTATTCTCGTTTCTGGACAAAGTTTTTACATGATAGAGGGTTCTTATCAGTAGATGAACCTTTCAAGAAGATGATCAACCAAGGTATGATTTTGGGTGTTTCTGCATTTACTTATAGAATAGGAGTGATAGCTAAAAATAAATTAAATAATGAAACATACTTAGATGAGGAGTTTATATTTATTTCAGAAAAAACTTTTAAAAATCACCTTAACTATTCATCAGCTACTGAATATTTAGGAGATGAAAAAAACAGTAAAATTAAATCTCTGATTTATAGATCTTTGCCAGAGGAATTTGATGAAAAAAACACAACCATTGTTGATTTAATTATTTATAAAAATAATGTTGACATAAGTCTTTTAAACGGAGTAACCGATGAGTTAAATATTAAAGAATATTTAAAAGATAATAGATATAAAGATTTTAATGCCAAGTTTTTTGTCGATGAAAACGAAGATATTATAAAAGATTTTGGTGGTAAATACATCGTTGGTCGTGAGGTTGAGAAAATGTCGAAGTCTAAATACAATGTTGTCAATCCAGATGATATTTGTACGCAGTATGGCGCTGATACCTTACGTTTATACGAAATGTTTTTAGGGCCTCTAGAGCAAGCAAAACCTTGGAATACTGCTGGTATTACAGGGGTGCATAACTTCTTAAAGAAATTATGGAAATTATATGCTGATGATAAGGGCGTAAAAGTAACTAATGCAACTCCAACTGCTGATAACTTAAAAACATTGCATAAAACCATTAAAAAAGTGACTGAAGATATTGAGAATTTTTCGTTCAATACCTCTGTGTCTACGTTTATGATTTGTGTGAATGAATTGACTGCTCAAAAATGTAGTTCTAAAGACATTTTAGAACCTTTAGCTGTATTAATGGCACCTTATGCACCACATATTGCAGAAGAATTATGGCAGTTGCTAGGGCACACAACATCAATTTCAGATGTGCAATTTCCGAAGTTTGAAGAGAAACATTTGATAGAAAGCAACAAAAATTACCCTGTATCTTTCAACGGTAAAATGCGTTTTATGTTAGAGTTGTCTTTAGATTTAAGTAAAGACGCTATTGAAGCTGCTGTTATGGCTGATGAGCGTACAAAAAAACAATTAGACGGTAGAACGCCTAAAAAAGTGATTATTGTCCCTGGGAAAATTATCAACTTGGTAGGATAGATTAAATGTTTAGTTATTATAAAAAAAAGCCAGTTCTTCGGAATTGGCTTTTATCGTTTTAAAGAAAAATGTGATGTAAACTCCCGTTGTCGTCCTTTAGGAAATTTTTCGGTAAAGATTAGTTTAAACCAATAATCACTTGCAGGTAATTGATTGCCTTTATAGGTGCCGTCCCAACCTTTGCTTTGGGCATCTAATTGTATAATTTCTTTTCCGTAGCGATCAAAAATATAAATATTTATATAGGCAAGTTCTTTGGTATTTGGAATGTTCCAATAATCATTAATACCATCGCCATTAGGGGTGAAAAATTTCGGATAACTCAGTACTACCAGTTCAATAGTTTCTATAAAACATCTTTCAGTGTCAATAATAGTTATGGTATGTAAGCCAGCGCTTACATTATCAAATTGTCCACTTGATTGGTAAGTGCCACCATCAAGACTAAATAGATAAGTGCTGCTCCCTGTAGCTGTAGCTATAATCTGATGTACATCTGCAAAAGCTTCTGTTGTAACATTAGCGTCAAAAAAATCAGGACCAGTAGTTATTGTGATATTAATTTCTTTTATCAACACACAATTTAGATTAAGATCTTCTATACGTCCAAAAATGATTTGAGGATTTGAAGTGTTGGTATATGTCGTTGGGTTTGTAATGGCGTTTGTAGCATTAATAGCATCTTGCTCGGTGAGGTGGTAGCTAGTTTGATAAGGATTTAGACTATTTAATTCCATTATAAGTTCTGAGTCAAAAATAGTCAAATCTATTTCTGTAAAGCTATCAGGGCTGCCGTCATTATCACACACAATATATTCTAATGGCGGATCGGAAAAAATTGTGTCAGTAAATTCTACGGTTGTAGTGTCTGAGCTTGTTATTGTATTCCCATCACATAATGTATAAACAACTTCAGCTCTATAATTATGAATAGCTGTTGGACACACGCTAATTTCATTTTGTCCTGTGGCAATAATACTTCCTGTAGCATCATCGTACCAAGTTATTTGTGTGTTGGAAGGCCCAGATGGTACAAAGCGCCAGGCTTCATTTTCTGTAGTCCATTTTCCTGTATTACGCCCACTAGGTGTTAGACCTTCAGACCCTGTTGCATTTT
>CAKZKZ010000122.1 GCA_937124495.1 uncultured Dokdonia sp.
AAACCAGACAAATACAGGTTTTCCTACCACATGTGTGTAAGGAGTATAGCCCCACATTCTAGCATCTTGAGAGTTATGACGGTTGTCTCCCATCATCCAATAGTAATCTTGTTTAAACGTATATTCTGTAATAGGACTTCCATTTAAAGTAACGGTGTTGCCACTTACTTGAATATCATTTTTTATTCCCATTTCGGAACCTTCATATACTTCTATGATACGCTCATAAAAAGGTATCGTTGCTGAGGTAATTGCAACTGTTTTCCCTTCTTCGGGAATATATATAGGACCGTAATTATGAGTACTCCAATTGTTTCTAACAGTGCGGGGGAATAGGTCTTGTTCTCCACCTTCAAAAGTCATTTTTTTGCTATCTATATAATCAGGGTGATTTTTTAATCGAGCAATAGCTTCATCTGTGGCGGCGCTTAAATATGTGGTTCTCCCTTGTGTTTGTGTTCCATCTGTTATGTCATAGCGATTTATAAGTACTCTTTTTGGGATTTCTGCTTTAGTTTCTAGCAAGTACGAGAATTGTAATTTAGCTCTGTCAGGAAGTTCGTTTCTGACTCCATTTGTATATACATACCCATCACGTACTTCTAAAGAATCTCCAGGTAATCCAACACAGCGTTTTACGTAATTTGATTTCTTGTCTACTGGCTTGTAAATAGGTTTACTAGTAATATCTGTAATAACAGTTAATGTATCTACTGGCCAGCTAAAAACTACAATATCATTTTGTTTTATATTCTGAAAACCAGGTATTCTAAAATAAGGTAACTCAGGTGAAGATGCGTATGATTTTGCTCCTGTCAATGGAATCGCATCATGTAGCATAGGGGTTGCTATAGTTGTCATAGGAGTTCTAGCTCCATAATGAAACTTACTTACAAATAAATAATCACCAACCAATAGTGTTTTTTCTAACGACGAGGTAGGTATTGTAAAAGGTTGCATGAAATAGGTATGTACAATGGTTGCTGCTACGATGGCAAAAAGAATAGAACTTACCCATTCTCCACTACTACTTTTTGGATTTAAGTCTCTCTCTTTAATATGAGCGGCATCTGTCGCATAGTTGATGTAAAATAGATACAATCCACAGGATAAAACAACGAGAGTTGTGTCTTTATGTGTGTTAAATCCATAGCTCCTTGCAGTTTCTGTCCAAATGACAGGAAACATGATTAAGTTCACAATAGGTACAAAAAGTAAAATCGTCCACCACCAAGGACGGTTAATGATCTTCATGAGTACTATAGCATTGTAAACAGGTACTGCTGCCTCCCAGGCTTGTCTTCCAGCTCTTACGTATAATTTCCAAGTCCCTAAAAAGTGAATGACTTGTACGGCTAGAAAGAAAATAAACCATTGTGTAATTGTCATGATATATTGTATTTATGGGTAGTTAGTGTCTTGCTATTTATTGATGTTACACAATTAAGAAATATTTAATACATCGGCCATAGAGAAAATACCCTTTTTTCCAACAAGCCATAATGCAGCAACAAGTGCTCCTTGTGCAAATCCTAATCTGGAATGTGCTTCGTGATAAAGCTGTAACGTATCTATTTCGTTCTTATAGGTAATGATATGAGTGCCAGGTACTGTCCCTTCTCTTTGTGAAACAATCGGAATGCTATTTCCTTCTGTTAAAGCAGTGTTTGTATCTGCTTCTTTCCAATGTGTGTATTTTCCAGCGTCTATAATACCTTCAGCGAGGGTGATCGCAGTACCACTCGGTGCATCTAGTTTTTGAGTATGATGGATCTCTTCCATAGCTACGTTGTAACTAGAATGTGGTGCCATGTACTGTGCTAGTTTTTTGTTAATTTCAAAAAATATATTGACACCAATACTAAAATTTGAAGCATATATAAAACTTCCATTTTTTTCTTTGCATAAAGAGGTCATAGCTTCATATTGATCTAGCCATCCTGTCGTTCCTGAAACTACAGGTATGCCTTCTTGCAAACAATATGTAATATGAGATACAGCAATATTTGGAAGGCTAAAATCAATAGCAACATCAACACCTTCAAAATTACATGGAGAAATGTCATCTTTTTTTATAACAACTTCATGACCTTGGTCAATGGCTATTTTTTCAATGGCTTTCCCCATCTTTCCATATCCTAAAAGTGCAATTTTCATTAATCTATATGATAAGTAAGTTTAAAACCATAACGAAAAGCTTGCCCTAAGTCATCTGTATGAATGTCTGGTGCAAAAGTCAAGTCATCGGTTACATCGTATTGAGATAAGTGAGCATCTACATTTGCTTCTAGAATCTGAAGTATATACATACCTGCAGTAATAAGAATTGCTAGTTCTTTACGTCTTCTAAAAAAATCTTGTGCGTCTATAAGTCCGTCGTCTGTAAATATTTCTGTAGTAGTAGTCTCTCCATCTACTTCGGTGACTGTGGTAAACTCATCAATACGTCCTGCGAGTCGATCTTTAAAGGCAGTTCTGTAGCGTTTAAATTCTCGATCATTATCAATAGCAAAAAAAATACCTGTTCCTAAAGCTCCATAAACGATAGGTAATTTCCAATAATCTTTATTATAAGCTTGTCCTAGGCCAGGAAGTGCAGCTGCGTAAAATGCAGCTCTAGCTGGTCGTAACGGATCAACACTTTGTTGACTGTCAATCTTAGTACCTGTGTCTTCTGTAATAGTGATCTCTTCTGATTGCGCTTTCGCGAAAGCGTATATCAAAAGAAGACCTAGAAGTAATATGCTTTTTCTATGTAGCACTTTCGATTAATTTCTGTATACGATTAAAATCTTCTTCTGAAGAAAAAGGAATGGTAATTTTACCTCTTCCATTTTTTGATATTTTTACATCAACCTTAGCTCCAAAATAAGTTGCAAATTCTTTTGTGCCTTTCTGAATAAACTCAGGCGTATCTTGTTCTTTTGGAAGTTGTATTTCAGCAGTCGTATGGTAGTTTTTTACAAGCGCTTCTGTTTGTCTTACAGATAATTTATCTGCAATAATTTTCTCATAAATATCTAGTTGATCACCTGTGTCTTCTATATTAATGAGTGTGCGTCCATGTCCCATAGATAAGAAACCATCACGGATTCCTGTTTGCACAATAGGATCTAACTTTAATAGGCGTAAGTAATTTGCAATCGTAGATCGGTTTTTGCCGACACGCTCACTCATTTGTTCCTGAGTTAAATTAATTTCATCAATAAGGCGTTGATAAGAAAGTGCAATTTCTATTGGGTCAAGATCTTGACGTTGTATGTTTTCTACAAGAGCCATTTCTAGACTCTCCTGATCATTTGCGATGCGTATGTATGCAGGTATTGTAGCATTACCTACCAATTTTGAAGCTCTAAAACGACGCTCTCCAGAAACAAGTTGGTATTTATTGAAACTTAATTTACGTACGGTAATAGGTTGTATCACACCTAATTCACGTATAGAGGAGGCGAGCTCACGAAGTGTTTCTTCATTAAAACTAGTACGAGGTTGAAAAGGATTTACTTCAATATCCTTGAGATCTAACTCAACAATATTGCCAACTACCTTGTCTGCATTTTTATCATCTGCACTTTTGATATCATTTTCAGGGTCTTTCAGTAAAGCTGAAAGTCCGCGTCCAAGTGCCTGTTTTTTTGTTGCTTTAGCCATATAATTTAGCTATTATTTTTTGTAATGAGTTCTTGTCCTAAACTCAGGTAATTTGTAGCTCCTTTGCTTCCAGCATCATAATTAATAATGCTTTCTCCGTAACTAGGTGCTTCACTTACTCTAACATTACGTTGTATGATGGTTTTAAATACCATCTCACTAAAGTGTTTTTGTACTTCTTCGACTACCTGATTTGATAATCTTAGTCTAGAGTCATACATAGTTAGTAAAAGTCCTTCTATATCTAGGTCTGCATTATGTATTTTTTGGATACTTTTAATAGTATTTAACAGTTTACCTAGACCTTCTAATGCAAAATACTCACATTGTATCGGTATTATAACTGAATCTGCAGCTGTCAATGCATTTAAAGTAAGTAGCCCTAAAGAAGGCGCACAATCTATCAATATATAATCATATTGATCTCTTAAATGCCCTATTGCTTTTTGCATCATATACTCTCGTTTTTCCTTATCAACGAGTTCTATCTCAATAGCAACAAGGTCTATGTGAGCAGGGATTATATCTAAATTAGGTGAATTTGTACTAATGATAGCTTCTTCTGCAGTGTTTGTATGCTCTAGAAGTTGGTAGGTTCCTATTTGAACACTATCAACATCAATACCTAGTCCAGAGGTGGCATTGGCTTGAGGGTCAGCATCTATGAGTAGTACTTTTTTTTCAAGTACACCTAGTGATGCTGCTAGATTTACAGAAGTAGTTGTCTTCCCGACACCTCCTTTTTGATTTGCGATAGCAATTATTTTGCCCATATAGATTTGAGGAAATTTAAAAGGTAAAAATACAATTTATAATGAGTAAATAAAATGCTTTCAAAATTAAAAAGGTCATCCTTAAGGATGACCTTTTTAATAATAGCTATTTAATGACGTATATTAAAAGTAATAACTAAGGCTAAATGTAATATTCTCGCTGTTTACAACAAGAGGGATTACAGTGTCGTTTGCTGGAAATGATAGGTTGTTTTCGTACTCAGATAAGTAGGATACTATAAATCCTATATGTTTTTGATTAGGGAGT
>CAKZKZ010000123.1 GCA_937124495.1 uncultured Dokdonia sp.
GACATTGTACCAATACATACAAACAGCACAAACCCAAAAAAAACGACTACTTGCCATTCTCATCGATCCAGATAAGTTTGTGGCTGAGTATGCTTTCGCGAAAGCGTACCTAGAAAAAATCCCATCGCAAACCTCACATTTTTTAGTAGGAGGCAGTTCTGACGCCTCAAAACATATAGAAGCTGTTGTGTGTGTCTTAAAAGAACTTACCTCTTTACCAGTGATTCTATTTCCAGGAGATTACACCCAGATTACTCCTGAAGCTAATGGTATTTTGTTTCTATCACTCCTCTCTGGACGCAATCCAGAATACTTAATCGGACAACAGGTAAAAGGAGCATCTTATATTCAGAAAAGCCATCTGGAAGTCATTCCTACAGGATATATTCTTATAGATGGAGACAAAGAAACAGCAGTACAACGTGTAAGTAATACGTTACCCATGCCTCAAAATGATATTCCAGCGATTGTTAATACCGCACTTGCCGGACAGTATTTAGGTAAAAAATGCATGTATCTAGAAGCTGGAAGTGGTGCACAAAAACCTGTTTCTTTAGAGATTATAAAAGCAGTACGAGCAGCAATAGAAATCCCTTTGATTGTAGGAGGTGGTATCCGATCACAGCAAAAAATGGAAGAAGCCCTTCAAGCTGGAGCAACAATGGTCGTTATTGGCACTGCTTTTGAAGATGATAGTTGGAATACCCACTAATCACCTAGAATACCCTATTTTTATAGTATGAAACTACACGTTGCCTTTTTATTCCTACTAATACCCCTTGCTACGTATGCTCAAAGTTTTCAAGTAATAGATGCAGACAGCAAAACACCTATATCTTTTGCAACCATCTCTTTTGGAGATGGACGTGGTACGTTTGCTGGAGAAGATGGTGTCTTTGACTTTCCTAAAGCAAAATATGCCGATATAGATTCGCTACATATTTCGGCTATTGGGTTTAAAGAAAAAGGATTTAGCACCAAAGAAATTCCATCGATTATTGCTTTAAAACCAGAAGCAAGTCAACTTTCTGAAGTGATCGTAACTGCTCCCAAACGAGGAAAGTATAAAACAAAAAAGCAAAAACCTATTACCCATGAAGATATACATACCTCTTGGTTACCTACTGTAGAGAGTGAAGTCGCTGTTTTATTTAAAAGATACCAAGGAGAGTCGACTCGAATAGGAAAACTTTTGCTTCCTATCAATGCAGAGACGCAATACAAATCCAAAGGAAAAGGGAAGTTTGCTACCATTTTTAGAATTCAGTTTTACAAAAATGATAATGGATTACCTGGTAAAGCGATTGTACATGAAAAAATAGTATTTGCTATTAACCAAGATGCTGAAAAGGTTTTTGAATTAGACATTCAATCAAAGCAAATCTTCATCCCACAAGAAGGCATTTTTGCATCGTTGCAAGTATTAGGATATGCAGATGACAAGAACAAGCTTATACAATCAAAAAAATATAGAGAAGTCAAAACTCGCCGAGGGATTCAAAAAATATCGACCGCTTTTAGACCTTTACTTCCTTTTACAAAGGGAGTGCCTTCACAAAAAACCTGTGTACGTCGCATTTTCTTAAACAATAAGAAATGGCAAGTATTTGATAAAACATATAACGAAAATTCAAATCTTATCACTTCCGGATCTCGTCATTATGCCATGGGAGCAACGCTTCATGTATTTGAAAAAAAATAAAGTATTTAACTAAAAAAATACTCGCCTTCGCGAGCATTAAAAATGAATATATCTGTAGAACTCACCTTTACACCCCTTCAAGATGATTATGAACCACCGATCACTGCCTTTATTAAAAAACTAAGAGCTTCGGGTCTAACGGTTTTAGAAAACCCATTATCAACCCAAGTATATGGAGAGTATGATGCGGTTATGGATTTGCTTACTAAAGAGATCAAGAATAGCCTTTCCAGTATCGAGATTGGATTATTCCAAATGAAGATTGTTAAAACAGATCGTAGTGGTTATGTCGCAGATTTTTGATTTCTTCTTAGCCCCTTACCAAGGAGCTACACTAATAAACATAATACTCGAAATAATTGCTGTGGTTTTTGGTGTGGTTGGTGTTTGGTTTGGAAAACGGGAAAATATTCTCGTATATCCATTAGGAATCGTAAGTACCGTAATTTTTGTCTATATATGTTATGTTTTTGAACTATACGGTGACGTAATAATTAACGTATATTATACTTTAATGAGTGTATATGGCTGGTATACTTGGTTACAAATAAAAAATGGAACGCCTCTAGTTATTTCTCGTATGACTAAAAAAGATATTGGAAAAGCCATCATCATTTTTGTCTCAACAGCACTGCTTGTGATTGCGATTTATATGTACGAAAACAAGTTTGATAAGTGGACAGATTATGTGGACACCGTTACTACAGGTCTTTGTTTTGCAGCCATGTGGTTAATGGCAAATAAAAAGCTTGAACATTGGTCGCTTTGGATTATCGCAAACATCATATCTATACCTTTGTATTTTGTAAAAGGACTCGGCTTTACGGGTATTCAATTTATTATATTACTAATCATAGCCATTCAAGGTCATATCGCGTGGAAGAAACACTTAAACAACAACCCAACAACAGTATAAAAATCTGCCTTTTTGGTCCAGAAAGTAGTGGAAAGAGTACGCTTTCGCGAAAGCTATCTCAGCATTATACCGCTCCATTAGTCCTTGAGTACGCCAGAGAATATCTGCAAAAGCTCTGGGATGAAGAACAAAAAATATGCAGACCTAAAGATATATTACCCATTGCAACTGGGCAAATGCAGCTTGAAAATATAGCCGTCGCAACACAAGCGCCACTCGTCATCTGTGATACAGATTTATTAACCACAAAAGTATACAGCGAAGCCTATTATGAAGGATGGTCTCCAGAACTATTAACCAAATATGCTTTAAAAAACACCTATGATTTGTATCTTTTAACCTATATTGATACTCCTTGGCAAGCAGACGATTTAAGAGATCGCCCAGAACGAAGACAAGAGATGTTTGATCACTTTAAAAATGCATTAGAACACAATAACAGGCCGTATATTTTGTTAAAAGGTTCCGTAGAAAAGCGTATGCAGCTTGCTACTAAAACTATAAACCAATTACTACTTTGAATTTTACGCAGAAAGATACCGATACGCTTGTAAAAAAAGAAATCTCTCAGGAGCAAGTACATCATCAAATTGCCTTGTTTAAACAAGGATTACCATATATAGATTTAAGAGATGCTGCTATTATTGGTCACGGCATCTATGCCTATACCAAAGAAGAAGAAGAAACATATATCTCCTATTTTGAAAGCCAAAAAGATAAACTAGACGTACTTAAATTTATTCCAGCATCTGGTGCTGCAACACGTATGTTCAAATTTTTATTTGAATTTATAGAAGATTACGACCACACAAAAGAAACCATAAACGCTTATATTAATAGAAAAAAAGCACAAGAATTACGCTTGTTTTTTGTGGGATTAGATAGCTTTCCTTTTTATAAAGAAGTACGTAAACAACTTCAAAAAGCATACGAAGAAGAAAACCAAACAAATGTAAATCTTAATCGTATTCGGTTTGTAAAAACCATGCTGAAAGAAGAAGGACTTAATTTTGGGAATAAACCTAAGGGTCTTTTTCCATTTCATAAATACAAATCTCATAATGCATCTGCATTTGAAGAGCACCTTTTTGAGGCAGCTTTATACACAAAAACAAAAGGAACAGCTCGACTACATTTTACCATTTCAAAAGAGCATTATGAAAAATTCAAGTCTCAGTTTTCTAAAACACAAAAGCTCATAGAAAAGAAAACAGACACTACTTTTGATATCACATATTCCTTTCAATCACCAGCAACAGATACCATCGCTGTAACAAAAGAAAATGACCCTTTTAGACAAGAAAACGGATGTTTATTATTTAGACCTGGTGGTCATGGATCTTTAATTCGAAACCTTAATCAGCAAGAAGCCGATATCATTTTTATAAAAAACATAGATAATGTCGTGGTGCATACCTATGAAAAGGAAGTCGCTCATTATAAAAAAGTACTTGCAGGAAAACTTTTGACACTTCAGCAACAAGCATTTTCTCATCTAAAACAGATGGATGATCACGAGATTAATGAATCTGAAATTTTAACCATTGTCCATTTCTTACAGAATGAATTTAGCTTGAAACTTGCCACAGATTTTGAAAAATTCTCTCAAAAATATCAAATTGAATACTTAAGAGAGCAACTTGATAAACCTATACGCGTATGCGGAATGGTAAAAAATGAAGGAGAACCTGGTGGCGGTCCGTTTTGGGTAAAACATGAGAGTGGTCGTATCAGTCTACAAATTGTAGAGAGCGTACAGATAGATCCTAAAAACCCTCATCAACAAAGCATTGTTGCAAAAGCCACACATTTTAACCCTGTAGATCTTGTCTGCGGTATTAAAAACTATAAAGGAGAAAAATACGACCTCAACCATTTTGTAGACCCAAAAGCAGCATTTATTTCTAATAAAACCGTCGCTGGAAAACCTATAAAAGCATTAGAACATCCAGGACTTTGGAATGGGGCTATGGCATTCTGGAATACTATTTTTGTAGAAGTTCCCCTTATTACATTTAACCCTGTAAAGACCGTAAATGATTTATTAAAACCTGCGCATCAGGTGAAATAAT
>CAKZKZ010000124.1 GCA_937124495.1 uncultured Dokdonia sp.
CCACGCTCGTTGCACGTCGTTTAAACGCTCCATTTGCGTTCGTGAACTTTCTTCACTTTTTAAGACTCCGTCAAATAAGCTAAAGCTCGCCAAACTAATAAGTGCAAATATCGCCACTGACACTAACACTTCGAGTAAGGTAAAACCTAATTGAACAGAATGACGAGGCCTGATCATTGTCGCGTCTCAGTTTTAGCAATATATGTGGTGAGGCTAGTAAGGGCTAACTTATCATTTTCATCCAAACGAACTTCAACACGAACAGCGCGCATATCGGCGTCGTTAGTTTTTAATACCTGTTGCGTCCAAAACCATGTATGACCAACGAGTTCTTCTTTACCTTTTTTATTATTTTTTTTAATCGAATATTAGGTGTATTTCCAACATTTACCATTCCTGTTTCCATTATTAGCATTCATTATTTAGTTAGTGTTTTTTTACTTACGGTTAGTCGTTTTGTTTTTAAAGCTTTTTAAGCATATTATTACTCTGCATAATCTAATTTATAGTGATTATTTAGATATGAATCCCAGTCAGGGTTATCTGCTTTTTTTAAGACATGTTCCACCCACAAATTTTTCTCATGCCACAAAATGTTCATCTCCCAAACGCAAAATCGTAATCCCTTACTCGTAAAATCCACAAACGTATTGGGATTCTCATATTCAGAAATGTAAACATAATTTTGAATAACATTTTCGTACACCCACCAATTTACTACAACTAAAATACTGTCCTTTGCTTCATGAATAATTACAGTACCCATTTTATAATTAGTAAAATCATTTATTTGAGATTTTTCCTTTATCCAATCTGGTAAAATCGCTTTTATTATATTTTCTATTTCAGAAGTAACTCTTAATTCATTATATTTTAGACTATATAATTTGAATTTCCAATCGTCGAATTCGATTAGATCTAAGTATTTAATCGCTCTTTTTTTGAATTTTTCCATTTTTTATTTTCAAGCTATTTCCAATTTATTTATTTGCGAAAAAGCCTCGTTTTAAAATACTTCCCAAGATTGATTATGTCTTTCATTGGGAGTAGATATTCTTATTCAGTTACAACTTTACTCTTCAACTTTGGTCCCAGTCATATACCAATTCCATTCCCAAGTCTTCCCATCATCTAAAGAAACACCTTGGCGCCATGTAGGGTGGTTCAAATCGGATTTGTCCCATTCGTATTTGACTAAAATTTCTTTATTGTTAAACCTGTCTTTCATATAGAAAATGCCTAAGTCTCCGTAGAATGATCCTGTTATTGGAGCTTGCAAAATTCCAGTGCTATTTATGTCTGACCAATAAATACTCCAGAGTTTAGTTTTTTGATCGAAAAACCGAAGAGCAACTCCTTCAAATGGTTTATCACCTAGAGTTGCGTAATAATTTTCAATGTTTCCAAGTCTGTCAAGTATGGGATTTATTTTCCATTTAGCCTCAAATTCATTCCAATCGTTGCTGTTTTTCAACCGTGTAATAAGTTTCCTATTTTGAACTGTCCAATTTCCAATTAAAAAATTAAAATCGTCCTTAGATGAAGTCGAGGAGGGGATGTTTATTAATTCTCCGTTTTCTGAATACTTAAAATACTCCTTTTCCTGTGCCATAGTTTGATCGGTATATGTTAATACAATTGCGATAAATAAAATTAAAACCCTCATATCTGTGCTATTTATTAACACAAACATAAGGGGCCGATATGACAACCCTATGTCAGTAAAAAGAGAAAATTTAAAATATTTTCATATAATCCTGAATAGTATAAGAATGTTCTTTTGTGAAATGCTTTGGAGATATACTCAATTGACTGATTGATTTTACTTTAAAATCCCTATAGTCTTCTCTTGACGTGCACCAAGCTAATAAATGCCATTGATTTGTGTAAAATATTAACCCTAAAGGTTCTATTTCTCTTAGAGTTTTGTTATTGTTATTATCTGTGTAAGAGATCTTCAAAATACTTTTTTCAAGAATGGCATTTTGAATTTTTGATAAAAAATCACTTTTGTTATTAGTATCATTAGAAATATATACTTCTAATTTAGAAGATATTTCTTCATACTTTTTCCAATCGCTATATTTTAAAACTGCTTTAATTTTTTCAAGAGCAGAATTTGATTTTTGTAGTATGGATTTATCGGTAAATTTATCTGCTAAAGTTTGTAATAATAATAGAGAGTTTGCTTCTTCAATTGTAAATGTTAGTGGAGGTAAAAAATAACCTTCCATTAAACCATATCCTTTATTGGGTTCTAAATATATGGGAACACCGATTTCGTTTAATGCTTTGATATCTCTATATATAGTTCTTTCACTTAATTTATATTTTTCTGAAAATGTTTTTGTAGTTACAAACTTTTTAGATTGTAGAGTTAGTAGTATATTCATTAAACGGTCAACTCTGTGCATCCGATTTTGGTGTAGTTTGGTTTCGTATTACACACAACGCTGTTGTGTATGGTTAGTTGCGGGAAATGAGCTATGATTCCCCTATTAAGAATCAAAGATAACTATTGCTTCAGAATTTCCGATTAGTAAATTCTGAAGCAATTAATTATACAAGGTGTTGTGCATAGGCTTTACGTTTTTTTAATTATAAAAGCCCATAATACATACAGATTACAGCAATGGTATCAAAGAAGCCGTGTACGGCAATATTAAACCACAAATTGGACTTCCTTTTGTAAAATATAAAACCAAGTATCATCCCTGTGATTGCAGCGACAATTTGCCCAGTAATCCCTTGATATGCGTGTACGTATCCAAATAGTGCTCCGAAAAGGATGATATTTATAACAAGCGTTAGCTTTCCATTACCAAAAAACCGTGTGAAGTGGCGCATAAAAAAACCTTTCCAAACAATTTCTTCTCCAAAAGCGGCAGAAACCCATATAAATATGAACAGGATTGCACAAGCAGGTAAGTTGCCTTCAAAGACTTCAAACTCTGAGTAATCAATGGCTTTTCCCGTAAGGAAAGTGACTCCAGGCAAGAGTACAAAAGCATAGAACGCAAATAATGCAATCGCTAGTAGTGGTGCGTAGGTGAAGAAATGGAGTTTCTGATCTTTAAAATTAAATAGTCCTAACGATTTGACTGCATCTTTACCAAATATGATAACACTAGACAGAATGATTAAGAGCGTTGCTACAATATTCGTGAAATTCCCTAAGCCCAAGGGTACGGTAAATAAAATACCTACTATAATAGCAGTAATAAGAGGGATGATTGTGGTTTTTAAAAAGGATGTTTTCATTGTTTTTTGATTATGATTATAACAACGAAATAACTGCTTTCTTTTCATGAAATGTCAGTAATAGCAGGCAACTTGACTCAGTGGTCGTGTTTTTATTCCTCAATGGTAGGTAGCATGGGGTCACTATTATCGAACCATATCATAAAATCTTTCTTCTTATATCTACTCACCACAATTTCTAATTGCTCTTGCTCGAGAAAAACGGGTTGGATTACAACAGATAACTTTCCATTTTCTATGGCCTTCATTTCTTTCACCGCACGAGCATGTAGTAATACATTTCGGGATGCTCTGAAAAATTTATAAGCTTCCAATGTTGACTCGAGTTGCTGTAGTGTAAAATCTGTGGCGTTTATAGCGCCATTTTCTTCAACGAGGTACACTATTTTATGCACTGTATACCCATAGAAAATTTCTTTTATGCGTACCACTTTTTTACGATTTCCGTTCTTGATGACAAGGGTTCCTTGTTCGAGCTGGTTTTTATATAGGGTATAGATTTCTAAAGCGTACACCGCCGTAATAAGAATGACACATATGGCTAAGGTAATTAGTAAGCCTATAGTAAGCGCGTATAGATCAAAATCTACATCTTCTATTTCGCCGGAGATATAAAATATAGGGATATAAAGTAGTGCAATGATTCCTAGACTGGTAAATAAAAAGCGTAAGGCGCGTCTAAGCGTAATGTTCTCTTTAAAAATATGGCGTAAAAAATAACTATACGTAAGCTCTGTGATAATAAGTATCACAGTTCCTAAAAACATAGAAGTAAGAATGCCATAGAGTGGGAAACGATACGACTCGTGTAAAGGAAAATGCTTTGCACTTGTAAGATGATTAGCCACTAAGGCAACAATGAGTAAGATCAAGAGCTGTTTCCCTCTACGGCGAAGTTGTTTTTTCAAGATACTGTCTGTTTTTAACAACGAAAGTGTATTTTAATTCGATGTCAAATATGGTCAATTTTTCTCGTAAGCGAAATAAGAAGTTGTGAAAATCTGTCTATGAAAAAAACATCCCAGTTTCCCAGCGTGACTTTTGTATTGCACCACGTGATCGTATTTTGAGACTTTTGTCTATTTTTCATTCAACGTATAATTAGGCACCGAAATACTTTTAACGAAGATGAGTCCGTCATACATTTCTGATAATCTTTTTTAATCAGACTATTATGATCACATTCAGGACCACCTAATACTATTTATTGTGTTACTTTTTTGAAAAAATGAACAACTTCATCATTCAAGGCTTTGGCGATATCAATAATATAATCTTTTGCTTTAATAAGCGTTGTCGTATAAGTTTTAGGGAAGGGTTTATCTATTTCATAGTTTTTCCAGGATGTTGCTAGTTATTTTGTAGGTAATGTGTATATTTCTTCAAATAGTTGAGAGCTCTTAGAACAGTACTGAATTCTTAACTATTTATATTTTTATTCTCTTTTTGAAAGTCCGTTAGAAGACTCTTTATTTAGTTTGTTGCCAACAGTTACGTATATGGAAAGTTGCGTGTTTGCTAGCTTAGATTTAGGATAAAACTAGCAATTTTTTATATACTATGTTGGCAGTAGTATTTATTTCATAGTTGCTTTCAAATACTTAGTGTCCGTAGGAATATCCATTCCATTGTCATCTTTTTTTGTTTTGTCATACACTTCCAAAATAAATGATTCGTCATTAATCCAGTTAAGTCTTGAAATCTCCCATTTTTTT
>CAKZKZ010000125.1 GCA_937124495.1 uncultured Dokdonia sp.
ATTATGCCTGAAGATATTGGATCTTATTTTAAAGATTTACAAGAAGATGATTTAGTAACGCGCTTGGCTTTAGTTCATCAACGTTTTTCAACCAATACGATGCCAACATGGGAATTAGCGCAGCCATTCCGGTTTATGTGTCAAAATGGAGAAATAAATACACTTCGTGGAAATGTTTCACGTATGTTTTCTCGCGAAGAAATCATGGAAAGTCCTTTATTCGGCGAAGACATTAAAAAAATAATTCCAACAATCTTAAAAGGAAAATCAGATTCAGCAACCTTAGATATGGTCGTGGAATTATTACTCATGACAGGTCGCTCATTACCAGAAACAATGATGATGTTAGTGCCAGAAGCTTGGGAGAAAAACCCAAACATGTCTGATGCTAAAAAAGCATTTTATGAATACAACTCTTGTTTGATGGAACCTTGGGATGGGCCAGCTTCTATTCCATTTACGGATGGTAATTTTATTGGAGCCGTTTTAGATAGAAACGGATTGCGTCCTTCACGATATACGGTGACTAAAAATGGTAATGTAATCATGTCTTCCGAAACAGGAGTAGTAGATATTAAGCCTGAAAATGTTGAATTTCACGGTCGTTTAGAACCAGGGAAAATGTTTTTGGTGAATATGAATGAAGGTCGAATTGTAAATGATGAAGAACTCAAAGAAGAAATCGCTTCAAAATATCCATACAGAAAATGGTTGAATGAAAACTTAGTCCACTTACGTGATATTTCAGCCAAAAAAGGACCAATAAAATATGATGAAATTGAACTCAAAAAACGTGAAGTAGTTTTTGGCTATACGCAAGAAGATTTAAACACCATCATTCGCCCAATGGCACAATTGGCAAAAGAACCAATTGGATCTATGGGAAGCGACACGCCAATTGCCATTCTGTCGGAAAGACCACAATTAATCTATAACTACTTCAAGCAACTATTCGCGCAGGTGACAAATCCGCCGTTAGATGGTGTTCGAGAAGAATTAATTACAGATATCAGTCTTACTTTAGGAAGCGATGTAAATCTTTTCGATATCAATGCGGAACACTGTAAAAAACTAAAAATTCAGAATCCTGTTATTTCAAAACACGATTTAGATAAAATTAGAAATTATGATACGAATCCAAATTTTAAGATCGCATCTATCTCTATGTTATATGAAGTGAATAGAGGCTTAAACGAATTAGAGGTCGCTTTAGAAAACTTAATGTCTAAGGCTTCAAAAGCTATTGATGGAGGAGCAAATATTATCATTCTATCCGATAGATATGTAGATGAAAAACATGCGCCGATTCCAGCACTTTTGGCGTGTTCTTATGTAAATCATGCCTTACACAAACTTAAAAAACGTTCTAAGGTGAGTCTCATTATTGAATCAGCAGAGCCAAGAGAAGTGCATCATTTTGCGTTGTTATTTGGCTTTGGAGCAAGTGCCGTCAATCCATATATCGTCAATGAGATTGTGCAAGAGCAAGTGAATACAAAGGATGTTACCGACATAGAATATCTAACCGCTATTAAAAATTATAACAAGGCGATCGGGAAAGGGATTTTGAAGGTCATGAACAAAATAGGAATCTCTACATTAAACTCTTATCGAGGCTCTCAATTATTTGAGTGCGTTGGAATCAATACAAAAACTGTCAAAAAGTATTTTCCTAATACCCCTACACGTATACAGGGTATAGGTTTGAGAGAGATAGAGCAAGAAATTGTTAAACGTCATAAAAAAGCATTTCAAATAAATGATCTTAATGCTAATATTGAGATAGGAGGCGATTATAGATGGAGACGCGGACAGGAAAAGCATATGTTCAATCCATTAACAGTGGCTAAACTTCAAGAATCTGTCAGAACCAACAAAGCATCTACATTTAAAGAATATTCAGATTTAATCAATGACCAGTCTAAAAGTCTAATGACCATACGTGGTTTGCTAGAATTTGACCAATTTGATCCTATTCCTATTGATGAAGTAGAACCTTGGACTGCCATTGTAAAGCGTTTTAAAACTGGAGCGATGTCGTACGGCTCCATTAGTAAAGAAGCGCATGAGAATTTAGCGGTTGCAATGAATCGAATAGGAGGAAAGAGTAATTCTGGAGAAGGAGGGGAAGATCAAGAACGCTTTTATAAAAGTTCGCAAGGAGATTGGAAAAACTCTGCCATAAAGCAAGTCGCTTCAGGAAGATTCGGAGTCACGTCAAATTACCTGACTAGTGCCAGCGAAATTCAAATTAAAATCGCACAAGGAGCAAAACCGGGAGAAGGAGGGCAGTTGCCAGGCCCAAAAGTAAATCATGAAATAGCAAAAACAAGAAACTCTACACCTTATGTAGGGTTAATATCACCACCACCACATCATGATATTTATTCTATAGAAGATTTATCACAATTAATATATGATGTAAAATCAGCCAATAAAGAGGCGCGTATTAATGTAAAGTTAGTTTCAGAAATAGGCGTTGGGACGATTGCGGCTGGAGTGGTCAAGGCAAAAGCAGATGTCGTATTAATTTCAGGATTTGATGGAGGAACAGGAGCCTCTCCTTTGACCTCCTTACGACATGCTGGATTACCTTGGGAACTTGGAATTGCAGAAGCGCAACAAACACTTGTGATGAATGATCTAAGGAGCCGAATTGTGCTAGAGTGTGATGGACAGCTTAAAACAGGAAGAGATGTTGCTATTGCCTGTTTATTAGGGGCAGAAGAGTTTGGTTTTGCCACAGCACCGCTCGTCGCTTCAGGATGTATTATGATGCGTGCATGTCACCTTAATACCTGTCCAGTGGGGATTGCTACCCAGAACCCAGAACTACGTAAAAAATTTAAAGGAAGACCAGAACACGTTGTCAATTATATGTATTTCGTAGCACAAGAACTACGTGAGATCATGGCAAAATTAGGGTATAGAACGGTAAACGATATGGTAGGACAAGTACATAAATTAAATCGGAATAAAGCCATAGATCATTATAAAGCATCAGGCATTGATCTGACTCCTATTTTACATCAAGTACAGGTTCCTGAGGATGTAAAATTCTATAATACAACAGGACAAGATCATCAACTTGATGCGCATTTGGATATTAAAATCATTAAGCAAGCTCATCAAGCCTTGTTTAGAAGACAAAAAACCAAATTACAATTTGATATTACCAATATACATCGCGCAGTAGGTGCTATGATTAGTAATGAAATCTCAAAAATTTATGGAGCCCAAGGATTACCAGAAGATACCATTGAAATTGATTTTAACGGTTCTGCAGGACAAAGCTTTGGCGCCTTTGCCACCAAAGGGTTAACGATGACAGTTCACGGGAATACCAATGATTATTTAGGAAAAGGACTTTCTGGGGCAAAACTGATTATTAAAGTACCAGAAGCGTGTACTATTATTCCAGAAGACAATATCATTACTGGAAATGTTACGTTATACGGAGCGACTTCTGGAGAAGTGTACATCAATGGGAAAGCAGGAGAACGTTTTTGTGTGAGAAACTCTGGAGCAAAAGCAGTGGTAGAAGGTATAGGCGATCATGGATGTGAGTATATGACAGGAGGAATTGCTGTGATTCTAGGGAATGTCGGTCGAAATTTTGGTGCAGGAATGAGCGGTGGTATTGCGTATGTTTTGGATGCTGATGAGACGTTTGTAGATTATTGTAATTCAGTAGAACTACATATTGACCCTATTGAATTAGAAGAAGATCGTATTGCATTAAAACAATTAATCAAGAATCATTATGAAGCCACTTCAAGTCCATTAGCGTATCGCATTATAGAAAATTGGGACGTATATCTTCCAAAGTTCAAAAAAGTACTTCCAGAAGAGTACAAAAAAGCCTTGATACGATTAGAAAGTGAAAAGTTACAAACAGCATAAGAGATGGGAAAGATAACAGGATTTTTAGAATATAAACGTGAAGTAGAAACATGTAAAGTACCAGAAGAGCGTATCAAAGATTATAAGGAATTTACGATTCCGTTAGAGTCTTCAGCTTTGCGAGATCAAGGCGCTCGATGTATGGACTGTGGGATTCCGTTTTGCCATAGCGGTTGTCCTTTGGGTAATTTCATTCCAGATTTTAATGATAAGGTGTACAAAGGAAAATGGGAAGAAGCGGCTCAGATTTTACACAGCACCAATAATTTTCCAGAATTTACGGGGCGTTTGTGTCCGGCACCTTGCGAAGAGGCTTGTGTATTAGGGATTAATGAAGATCCTGTTACCATAGAAAATATAGAAAAAAATATTGTTGAGACCGCTTTCGCGAAAGCGTGGATTACCTCAAACCCACCAAAGCATAGAACGGGTAAAACCGTCGCTGTAATAGGATCTGGGCCTGCGGGTTTAGCCACTGCACAACAATTGAATAGAGTAGGACACCTCGTGACTGTTTTTGAACGTGATGAGAAAATAGGAGGACTACTACGCTATGGAATCCCTGATTTTAAATTAGAAAAAAATATTATAGATAGGCGCCTTAACATTCTAAAAGAAGAAGGGGTTTTATTTAAAACCAACGCACATGTTGGGGAGAATATATCTGTAGATCAAATGAAAGGTGATTTTGATGCGATTGTATTGTGTGGTGGCGCGACGGTAAAACGTTCGATTCCGATTCCTGGAGTCAAATTAAATGGAGTACATCAAGCGATGGATTTCTTAAAACAAAGTAATCAACGCGTAGATGGAATATCAGGCTTTGAAGAAGTCTTAACCGCAGATGGTAAACATGTGATTGTCATTGGAGGAGGAGATACAGGATCAGATTGTATAGGAACGTCCAATCGTCAAGGAGCTACTTCTGTGACCAATTTTGAAATCTTAAACAAACCTACGGTAGGACGTCCTGCGCATCAGCCGTGGCCATATTGGCCTATGCGTCTAAAAACAACCTCCTCACATCAAGAAGGTGTCGAACGATTTTTTAGTATCTCCACCAAAGAATTTATAGGTGATGACAACGGAAACTTAAAAGGATTAAAAACCGTGGAGGTTGAGTGGATTTTTAAAGAAGGTGAACGTCCGCAGTTAAAGGAAGTAGAAGGCACAGAAAAAGAATGGGAATGTGAGCTTGCCTTACTGGCTTTAGGTTTTACAGGATCAGAAAAAACACTAGCAGAGCAATTTGGCGTAACAATGGATGGAAGGAATAACATACAGGCGACAACAAAGGATTATAAGACCAATGTATCAGGTGTTTTTACAGCGGGTGATATGCGTCGTGGTCAGTCATTAATTGTTTGGGCAATATCAGAAGGACGTCAGGCAGCGTATCACGTGGATACCTTCTTGATGGGGAGTTCTACAT
>CAKZKZ010000126.1 GCA_937124495.1 uncultured Dokdonia sp.
ACATTGTATGACCAAAACAAAGATCCGCTCACTTTATGGTGGGATGATGATTGTCTAGAAATATTTGTCGATGCTGATAATTCTGGAGGTGGGCATCAGTTTACGCATAATGCCTTTGCCTATCACGTAGCATTAGATGGTAATGTTGTAGACATGGCACCAGGAGAAACACCTACGCTGTATAACAGTCACGTCAATTCTGCTCGAAAAACAGATGGAAATACAACTCTTTGGGAGTGTAAGATTACAGTCTATGAAGATTCGTATGTAGATCATACCGCCAACGAAGCAAAAATACTCGCACCCAATCAAAAAATAGGATTTGCACTCGCCTACTGTGATAATGATGCTAGTCCGACACGTGAGAACTTTATAGGCTCTGTTGCGGTAGAAGGAGACGATAAAAATAGAGGATGGATCGATGCTGGTATTTTTGGCACGATTCAACTCACAGAAAAACAAGCTGAATAAATCACAACATACTAGTACATAACGCATATTTAAGAAAGACATACACTCATGACCACGCAACACACACTTATATCCACAGTAAAAACAACAATTGCTTTTTCGTTTCTATTTCTTTTTTTAGGGGCCATCCAACTCACCGCACAAACGGATACACGTATTTATGATATTATAGATGCCGTTTCTGCCGATAGAATCAAAAACGATGTCAAAACCCTAGCCGATTTTGGTACACGTCATACACTGAGTGATACGGTATCACAAACCCGTGGGATTGGCGCAGCACGTAGATGGATCAAAGGTCAGTTTGAAGCGACTTCAAAAAACTGTAATGGCTGTCTAGAAGTATCGTATCAAAAAGATTTGGTAGAAAAAGGACGTAATGGTCGGATCACAAAAGATGTAGAAGTGGTTAATGTCGTGGCGATACAGCGTGGTACAAAGTACCCAAATCGTTATATTATTATGAGCGGTGATATTGATAGCCGTGTTTCAGATCCAACAGATTACACCTCAGATTCACCAGGAGCAAATGATAATGCAAGTGGTATGGCAGGAACGATAGAAGCTGCACGTGTACTTTCTAAATACAAATTTGAAAATAGCATTATATATGTCGGTCTTTCAGGAGAAGAGCAAGGACTCTTTGGTGGGCAAGGTTTGGCCGCTTTCGCGAAAGCAAAAAAATGGGACATCATCGGGATCTTAAACAATGATATGATCGGAAACATCACAGGCGTAGATGGTGTGATTGATAACCGAAGCTTCCGTATCTTTTCAGAACCTGTACCACCTACCGAAACAGAGAGACAACGCAATGCACGTCGCTTTTATGGTGGTGAAGTAGATGGGATCTCACGTCAGTTAGCACGTTATATCCATAAAACAGTAAAAACGTATATGCCAGAAATGAATCCTATGATGATTTATCGTTTAGATCGTTTTGGTCGTGGTGGTCACCACCGTCCATTTAATGATGCTGGGTTCCCAGGAATTCGCATCATGGAAGCACACGAAAATTATACGCAACAACACCAAGATATCCGTACCTAAAATGGTATC
>CAKZKZ010000127.1 GCA_937124495.1 uncultured Dokdonia sp.
ATTACTTTGTCCTTCTAAAAGAGATTCTACTGCTTTTACACCCATTCTACTCGCGAGCACGCGATCATAACAAGTAGGAGATCCGCCACGTTGCATATGTCCTAAAACAGATACGCGCACATCATACTCTTCAAGATTCTCATCTACATAGTCTTTTAGTTCAAAAACGCTTTTCCCAATTTTATCACCTTCGGCTACAACAACGATACTAGAAGATTTTCCGCTTTTCTTACTTCGTTCAAGAGACTCTACAAGTCTATCAATACCCATATCTTCTTCTGGAATCAGGATTTCTTCTGCGCCTGCTCCTATTCCAGCATTCAGGGCTATATGACCTACATCACGTCCCATTACCTCAACAAAGAATAAGCGGTCATGAGAGTGCGCCGTATCTCGTATTTTATCTATCGCTTCTACGGCGGTATTTAAAGCGGTATCATATCCTAACGTTCTGTCGGTTCCGATAATATCATTATCAATGGTTCCAGGAATTCCCATAACAGGAAATCCATATTCCGTATTAAAAACAAGACCACCAGTAAAGGTACCATCGCCTCCAATAAGCACAATCGCATCAATACCTTCTTCAAGCAATTTTTGGTAGGCTATTTTACGACCTTCTTTAGTCATAAAACGTTTACTTCTTGCAGATTTAAGAAAAGTACCTCCTTTATTAATAACACCTCTTACACTACGTGCATCCAGTGATATAAAATCACCATCAATAAGTCCTTCATACCCTCTATACACCCCTACACAAGAGATTTCATGATACGCACAAGCACGCACTACAGATCGGATAGCAGCATTCATTCCTGGAGAGTCTCCTCCTGATGTTAAAACTGCAATTTTCTTAATATTTTGGCTCATATATCAACAAATAAAAAATAAATTTAGGAAACTTAACCTACATAATTAAAGTATTTACCATTGATTTCTGACTATTTACAATTTCAAACGTTTTCGTTTAACAACTTTTTTTCAGTTGTCTATTTTTTAAGTCTAAAAAGAGGAGAAAATGGCTTTTTTTGCTTTCTCGAGAGCGTACTTTTAAAAATATGTATTGTAAAAGAAGTATCTGATTTCATAATTCACCAAAATAGTAGATTCCTTTATAGGTAAAATTAATAAGTTGATAATTTCATTACATTGATACGATATGTCATTAAAATCTATTTTTCAAGTAAGTAATCTGTAAAAAAAAGCAAAAAAAAACACCTCAAAAGAGGTGCTTTCAATGGATTTTATGACGAAATATTATATACTAATTATAGGTTCATTACCGTGACCTCCAGGACCCGGAAAATTAGACTCGCATTGATTCGAACATGCAGATGAAGATGTAAAACATCCTACAAAATGATAGTTACATAGACAAGCATAAACACCTACTTCACATAGTGCTCCGCCATTAATTTTTTTTAAATCCTTAGATGTTAAAACGTTTCCTAATTTTTGTAATTTTTTCATGTAAATTGTTTTAATTAATTTATTTAAATATACATATTTACTTTATAAAAAAACTATTAATATACTCTTTAACAATTTGTTAAAATCTAGTTTTTAAAAATAAGACCATCTGGGCCTATTTTTTCTGAAGTAGCTTGTTGTTCTTTAAGTGTTTCTAAAACTTCTTTTGATTTTCCATTAAAGATCTTTGCGAGAAGTTCTCTGAAAGAATTAAAATCTACAGCATAAGAGAGACCTGCACCTTGTGTATACCCTTCTGTCTCTCCAATAAACTGAATATCGGTTTGTCTATTGAATACTTTTGCTCTAAAAGCACCATTTTCACTTAATAAGAAATCGATCTCTACATCACCCACAATAACACTCTCACTGATGCCTCCTGTAGGTACTCCCACTTTACCATTAATCAATACTCGGTTAGAGATTTGCGTAGATAGTGTGATCCCTACACGTCCAGCCGATTGCAGGTTTGGCGTATTATCTGCCTGAACAAGATCTAAGTTAACATCAAAGATACTATCGTCGTCATTAAACAAGAGTCCTGACAATACCGAAGAGGTAGTCTCCAAAAGGTTATTTACAGCTCCTGCGCTAGATATAGAAGCATTACTTAAGAAAACGCCTTGAGAGACCAATGAAATGGCATTGAGTTCTCTTGCATTCTTATCACTAAGTCGGTATTCTAACTCAGAGATAACAGTACTGTTTGCTGCTGG
>CAKZKZ010000128.1 GCA_937124495.1 uncultured Dokdonia sp.
AAAGAAATTAAAAAACTATCTCGTAAGGGAGTTTATTACTTAAAAGTATATCCTGCGAAGGAGTAAGGTACTAGGAGTACTATTTTACTTTACAAATTAAAGGTCATAACTACACTAATTAAGATGTGAGGTGATTGAGTGATTTACTGTAAGTAAATCGTATCGAAATCACTTTAATTCATAAAACAATAAACGACTCTGCTTATTCATTGGTAATAAGAGTAGGTTTTTCTCTTTGATGTAGGCTATGTCACCAACACTTTGCCCTACGGTCACAACCTCTTTTGTTGTACCGTCATAGTTCATCAAATGTGTTTTTCCACTACGCCAATCCGAGATGAGTAAGTGATTTGTATCATACGGACGAATACCATCAAGATTTCCTATGATTTCGGTAACAGGGACTATTTTTTTAGTACTCATATCCAATTTTGATACACGTCCACCTTCGGGAGCACCTCCCCAAGAAGCAACATACATTGTATTTCCTTGAATTAATAAGCCATTAGGACTGTCTAATTTTGGATCATCAAGCCATAAACCAAAAGTGCCATCTGTGTCTAATTTAAATACTTTAGATGCACGGGTATCCGATACGTAAATAGCACCATCGGCAGCAATAGCAACATCATTTAAAAACTCAATGCCCTCAGCGGTATGTTTTTTTAGCACTTTCCCTGTAGTAATATCTGCTTCTATCAGTTCAGTGACATCAGAAACATATAATCTGTCTTTAGTAATCGCAATTCCTTTAGGATCATTGAGACCAGATACAAATTGTGCATTTATTAGCTTTCCATCAACACCCACTGTAGCAACAGATCCGTCTCCAAGTGCTCTATCACCAATGAGAGAGGCATAAATAACATCGCGTTGTGCATCATACACCGCCGACTCACAATGTGATAATCCTACAGTTTCTGTAAGAAAGGTAGCTTTTGAAGTTTGTTCTGTAGTGATTGTTTCTGCTGTAGTAGTAGCATTTTTAGAAGTGTCTGCTTTTTTATTGGTGTTGCAAGAGATGCATACAGCACTTATCGCAAATAAAGTATATAGCGTTTTCATAGTTAGTTAGATTGATGTCCTTAAAAGTAGCAAATGCCCTATAAAAGCCGTCTTATAGAAGTGTTAAATAAAATACTGAGTACCCCTCCAACAACTGTTTCTAAATGACTCAAAACTACCAAGTATGTTTTGTTTTTATATGTTTTGGTTTCTTTACACGCTTTCAAGGAACTGTAAGTGACGTAGAAGTTTATACTGAGCGCAGTCGAAGTGGGAAAACGCACTTATCCAAAATTAACTTCTACGTTATCATGCTCCTTGAAAGCGTACTTAGTCTATTATCTATTTAACGACAAAGCTCGCAAAAGGTTTATTTTCTATAGGGTGACGACTATTTCGATTATGATATAGAAATAAATGACTGCGTATTTCCGAATTACCTTCTAGTGTCATATATACAAAGCCATGAGGAGTTACAGCACTATAATGTTTGCCATACCCTAAATAATATATAGGTGTTGTTGCTAGAAAATTGGAACCTTCTACTTTTAACATTCCTTGATTATGTTGAAATGAGAAATGACCTTGATGTGTTGTTTCGGTGTTATTAAATGAAACGTCTACAGTAACGTTTGTATCTATCGTATTTATAGGGACGCTTTTCACGGACTGCTCTCTAAAGAGTTGTGCTATTATATGTGCGGTCTCTTCTATAAATACAGGACAATCTGCATTGATCATCATCGCAATATTCATATTGTCTTCTGGATAATGTACGACAACCGTACGCGTGCCTCTCCAACTTCCTGCATGTTCTATAACTTTATTCCCAAAAGCATCTATAGAAGATCGCCAAGTAACACCGACCTGTGTTTTTGTACCATCCTTAAGTTGATGACTTTTGAAGATCATTTCTTTTGCTTCTGATGTAATAAAACCATTGGTATAGCCGTGCACCATCTTGACAAGATCGGTAGGGGTACTTCTAAAACCAGCACCCGCCAATTTATAACTAGCGTTGGTTGGTTTTTCTTTTTTAAGCTTGTGATCCTTGAGGTAATATAATTGAGCATCTTTTTTTGTAAGCTGTTTGATGTTTTCTGGAAAGGTCTGTTGCATGCCTAGAGGCCTAAAAACTTCTTGGTTGAGATAGGTTTCAAAAGATTGTCCAGAAGCGCCTTCTATGGCAGCAGCGACTAGATTAAATGCATGTGTCGAATATTGGTATTGTGTGTCTGGCTCAAACAATAACGGCGCTTTCATCAACTGTGTGCTTTCTTGAATATTCGTGTACTGCTTTTTCTTATACGCCTTTCCTTTAGGGCGATGTATCATACCTGATGTATGTCCCGTAAGTTGTCGCAACGTAAGATGCGCATACTGGGAATCTATATAAGGAACATAAGTTTTGATAGGAGCATCAAGGTTTATTTTATGTTCTGAGAGTAGTTTCCCTAGAGCTGTGGTAGTAATTACTTTGGCAACAGAGGCTGTACGAAGCTGTATCTCTGGTGTCATCGGTTGTTTGTTTTCTACATCAGCATACCCATATCCTTTAGCATAAATGACCTTTTCATCTTTGCTCACAGCTATAGATACTCCAGGGAGATTTGCTTCTTCCAGA
>CAKZKZ010000129.1 GCA_937124495.1 uncultured Dokdonia sp.
TGTTGGTGCTTCTGGTGCTGTAGTTGGCGCAGCAGCATCATTACTATTATCATTCCCAGCAGATTTTGTTCTATTTGCACTCCATTGTACATTATCAAAATAAGTTATATTATCTGTTGTTCGTTCTGACCATTCAGGAAAAATTACTAATTGATCAATATTGTGGTTTTCACCGCTAGCTATAAAGCTAGAAATATCATAAGTCAAAGTTTCCCAAGCATTGATTGTAGCATTCGCTTGTTTTAATTCGAAAACTGTTCCACTTGTTGAGTTAACAAATTTAACACCAACATCACTAATAACTGTTTTATAAACCATTATTGATATTGTATTATTCCCAGATTCTAAAATCCATTCACCTAAACCTCCATGACTGGTTTCTGCTCCTGCCCAAGGTTTTCCTGATTGCAATGAAGTAAATTTTGCGACTTTATCTGATGTATTGTTTCCTGTAGTATTTGGATTAGTAACAATTTCGACTCCTGGATTAGTATCGTTCTCAAAAGTATTCCATATAGAAGCTAAACTTCCATCTGTATCAGTTTCAAAACTGACAACAAATGTTTCTTGTTGTGCATACCCTATTGATGCAGCAAGTAATAAAAGTAAAAGAGTAATTTTTTTCATAATTATAAATAATTTAAAACGTTGTGAACAATATTAATCATAAACTAGACTATATTAATATTTTACACCACTACAAAAAACATACAGATTTAAAAAAACCTTTATTTAACAAGGGAAAACGAATGATAACAATAATTTTATTACTATTTTTCCTTTAAAAGAAAAAACAATTTATATCTAATGTTTTACATTTGTATGGGTAATGTATAGGTTATTTAAATACCTGATTTCTAGAAATTTTTTAAAAATAAAAAAAGGGCTTCTTAAAACAGAAACCCTTTTTGAATATTAATATTTTTTAATACTTTAATTTTTCGTATTTATCCCATAAACCCCAATAAGCACCAACATCTCCTTCTGAACCTACTTTCCAAGATTCATCAAAAGAAGAAAAATAAAACATCTCTACATCATCTACCTCAGACCACACTTGTGAGTTTACAAAATATTTCATAGCGTTTGCGTCTCCAGAATATGCACCTCCTAAACTACTACCTTCACTTGGCCAACCAGTTTCTGTAATGATTACTTTTTTACCATTTGCAGTAGCGTCATTTATTTTAAATTCCCCATCGCGAACAGCTTTTTTTACAACATCATGTTCTAAGTTTTGCATTGTAGTCAGATGATGAATTTCTTCATCAACATTTCTTGTTCCTGAAAACGAAGTTTCTATATCTCCACGTTTTTTATAGTATTTTTCCCATTCAGTACCCCTAGCCCATTCAGGAGTTTTATTAGGACTTGTATTTCCAGCAGCTCTTCTTATATCAAAGTCACTACTCTTAAGCTTTTTTAAAGCTTCATCCTTTTGTTCTTTAGTCATTGCTTTGAAGGCATCCTCAAAGGAATCTGATACAATAACTTTTTCTGATTTTTTTGCTTTAAAATTAGTACCAATTTGATTCCCTTTCCTCGCTTTTCCTTTTTGAAGATCAGTAAGGGTATCTATATCTCTAAATTCATGAGAGCCATCTTCTCTAATCAACATGACTTTAGGATTAAAATCTGCCCAAACTTCAACATACTTTCCATGTTTTTCAACCCACATCTTTTTAAAGCCAAACTTGCCTAATATTTTATTTCTAAAGTCATCAAATTTCTTAGATCCTTTACCAATACGCTTTTGCATATTGACAACAAGTTTGGAGTTTTTGATTTTTGAGATTCCTTTACGAATCGTAGTTTTTGCAAATCGACTTACCTTTGCAGCTCCTTTAAATAGCTTGCTACCTACTTTTGTGGTTTTTATAGCAGTTTTGGCAGCTTTAATGACACGTTTAAAGACCTTAGCCATGCCTAAAAGAATCTTGTCAATAAAGAACTCTACGATGATAACAGCAAAAGCCAATGCTAAAGATTCTCCTGCTTTTTTCGTGTTTCCTGCCCAGGCATGTTTTACATAATCCCAGAGATGTCCTACTGCTTTGTAAACTGCTACAGCTCCAAAAATCACGATCATGGCTTTTACAATAATATCTACAGCAAGTGCAAGTCCTGCACCTCCTGTAAAGAATGCTACGACTCCAGCAGCTAATAAAGCGGCGACAAGTGCAGATATAATCCAAACCTTATATTTATTCCAAAGAGCTTCTATACCTGTGAGCATTTGTTTACCCATAAAAGCAAGTCGTTGTCCTGCTCCTAAGCGTCCCGTTTTGGTAATGAGTGCTGCAGGACTATTATCTATAACAGGTTGTGCTTTTTTAGAAGATGGGGCTGGCTGCTCTGCTCCAGCTTCTTTATTGGGTTGTAGCATTTCTCCCAGATAATGATTTAATTTTTGATCATCAGACCAGTTCTTCCAATCAGGTCCAGAACCACCAGTATCTTCTTTAGAGGTTGGGATATTTTGAGTTGTATCTACAGATTCATTTACTTGTTCAGAAGTAGTATCAGAGATACTATTAAGATCATACCCACTTGCATCCATGGCAGAAGCTTGGAATTCTTCTGTTGTTATAGCATCTGCTCCTGCACCGCCAAGATCCATTGTTTTTCCATCTTGTATCATTGAGAATTGAGATAGAAGTTCAGGACTTAGTTCTACAGCAGGATTAGGTTCTAAAATGACATCACTATCGGCTAGATCTTTCTTAGATAACACCGCTTTTAGTTGCTCAGGAATTTTTTCTTTCACCTCTTTTCCTTTTGCTACATTGGTTTGCCCAGGTTGTAATCCCATAGCTTTAGACCAATTGTCCTCTTGTCCTTGTGGCACTTCAAAATTGGGTAATGGTTTTGAAGGATCACCACCAATAGCTTCTTTTGCAAGTGCACCTAAAAATGCTCCTGGTGCATACCAAGCTCCTTCAACGAGATTCCATAAAAATTCTAATACTTTAAGCAATCCTACAGTAAGGAATTTTAAGACATCAAGGAATAGATTGTACAACGCCTGATAGGCGGCTAATATGGCATCTAGTACAGCACCTAGAGCATCTAATAATGCATTCACTGCTTTTTTAAGTCCTTCTGCTAGTTTGTTTACGACATCTACAGCTTTGTTTACTGCTTTGTCTATAGCTGCATTAAACTTATCTCGTAGTTTTGGAAATGCAGCAAGGGCTACATTTACAAAAGCTTTAAGAGCTTCGCCAAAAGCTTTGATGAGCCCTACAATAGCGTCACGAGCCAGATCTATAAGCGTATTAACTAGTTTTTTTGCAGCTTCTATAAGTCCTTTTACTAATTTTCTAAGACCATCAAATAATGTGTTTAAAGCTTCCTTAAGCTTATCAAAGAAGTTACTTACGGCATCGACAGCACGATCCCACCAACTTTTTTTCTTAGATGCTTTCTTAGCTTTTGCTTTCTTAGCTTTTGCTTCTTTGTTAGCAGCTGTTACTTTTTTATCTCCTTCTTTTTTAGCTTTACTATATTCCTGATCTACTTTCTTATCAGTGTCTTTTGTTTTAGTATCAATATCTTTGTCTACTTTTTTTCTTTTTTCAGCAGATTTGTTACTAAATTCATTTTTGACACCTTCATTTTCTTTTTTCCAATCGGCACGTTGTTTATTGACGTCTCCTTTGGCTTGTTGTTGTGATGTTTCTTGTTCTTTTTTTACACGATTGGTTTCTTGCTCAATTTTTTGCTCACTAAGAATATGCTCTTGTGCTTGATCTGTCTCCATTTTTGCAAATGCTTGATCTTGCTTCGCTTTTCCTTGGGCTACTTCTTGATCCATATATGCCTTTGCACTTGTATCAAAACTTTGTGCTACTTCTGGGGAAACTTTAGGGACTTCTTTTTCTAAAGCAGTATTCATTTCTATAGAAGATAATTCTGTAGTAGGGCTTAACATTTCGATATCCATTTCTGGATAGATGTCATCTTCGCCTCGATATACTTTACTTTCTTCTAAGTTTTTGGATTGATCTTTATCTACAGTTGTGTCGGCAGCTTTTGTATTCTCTTCATTTTTTGTCGGATCTGCTTGCCCCGTTAAATCTACTTTTGGAGATACACCTGGATTGGTGTCTACACTTTCTGAAGTTGGTAAACTTTTGATACCACTTCTAATTTTAGATTTTTTATCATCATCACTTTCTATAGGTGACTTATCAATTGAAAATTTTCCTCTGCCAAAACTTTCAAAACGGTTTAACGCGTTAAAAGAAACATTAATCCATGGCCACGGTTTTGAAGTTATTCGCGGACTTCCCGTAACAAACTATTCTCAAGAAAAAGCGGCCACTATTTTTTGCGGTATTGGCGTTTATTTAGGGTCAGCAAGATCACAGAATGCGGCCGGTCATATCCTTGGCCATGTCAGGAATATTGGTGCAGATGCCAATGATGTAAATACCCGTATTTATCAAACAGCAGAACGACAAACTTTTCATACGGATTCCGCAGACATCGTGGGTTTAATGTGCTTAAAAACTGCAAAAAAGGGGGGCGGTTCATTACTCGTCAGCACGGAAACCATCTATAATGAAATGAATAAAAGAAGGCCCGATCTTCTTAAGCTCCTTTTTGAACCAATCGCCACAGACCGCCGCGGCGAAATTCCAGAGGGAGAAAAGCCCTATTTCGAAATTCCCATTCTCAATTGGTATGACGGTAAATTAACAGGTATGTATCAACGCCAATATATTGAAAGTGCCCAGCGTTTTCCTGAAGCAAAACGCCTTACAAAAATGCATATTGAAGCCATGAATTTATTTGATCAGTTGGCCAATGACCCTAAATTACATTTACAGATGGAATTAAAACCGGGTGACCTTCAATTCGTTTATAATCACTCACAACTTCATGACCGTGAGGGGTTCGAAGATCATCCAGAACTTGAAAATCGCCGCCACCTTTATCGGCTATGGTTATCACCACAAGGCGACCGGGAATTGCCGGAATGTTTTAAAGAACGTTTTGGCTCCATCGAAATAGGAAACCGTGGTGGTATTATTACCGAAAATACAAAGCTCACTTTTGAATTGGGTTAAGTTTAAGCAATCACCTAATAATCCCAAAACCATCTTACCGATAAATTATTATCATTATCCATCGTTCTTCTGGTCACAAGGGAAAGATTACGTGTT
>CAKZKZ010000130.1 GCA_937124495.1 uncultured Dokdonia sp.
ATGATATCAAGATTGTGATTCTCTTCAAGTTTTGCAAGTACTTGGGCACCATCTAAGGCAAACCACTTAACAGAAATATCATCAAAAAAAGATAGCTTATCTTTTATGGCTTTGATAAGGAAAGTATTGTCATCTACAATGGCTAGTTTCGTATTCATTATTTTAAAGGTAGTTCAATTTCTTTTTGGACATATAGGGATTCATCCAAATTATATATTAAAAATTTATATAGTCTTAAATAAGAACATCGTTTTTGCACCTGTCTTTCATGTATTTCTAGTTTTGACCTAAGAGCTTTCATGCTTTGAGCATGTACTTTATTACTCCTTCGCCGATTATATACGTATACTATACTCATAAGAGTAATTAACAGCAACATTCCTAAAAAAACAATTGTTCTCACTTAGCATTTCTTTTGACATAAAGATACCGCTGATATGACTTATATATCATACGTCATTTGCCGTATTTAACGATTTATGAAAACGTAATTCAATACATGTTCCTTTATCAACACTAGCTGTAATCTTCAGTTCTCCATCTATATCTTTAGTTCGTTTTTTCATATTAGTTAATCCATTCCCAAGACTAGGATTTTTAGTGTCAAAGCCTTTACCATTATCTGATATACTAATTTCTACTAGGTTGTTTTTTTGAGACACTTTAATATGTACATCAGTAGCTTCTGCATATTTAATGGCATTATTTACAGCTTCTTGAATAATACGATATAGATTCATCCCCTCAACAGAAGTAAGTGCATTATTGCCATTAATACTTTTATCTACATCAAGATGAAAGGTAGTATTTGAAGAAGCTTTACGAGCTTGATCTACTAAATTTGCCAACCGAGCTTCAAGATCTTCAAAAGTAATTTGTTCCTTATTCATTGCCCAAATCGTATCACGCAACTCATTAATGGTTGTTTTTGTAAATGTGCCTATCTCTGTAAGTTTTTCTTTTGTCTTCACCTCTTTCTCCTTCATTCCATATTTAAGATTATCTAGTGAAGATGTAATAAAAGTAAGCTGACTTCCTATATTATCATGTAGGTCTCTTGAAATACGCAAACGTTGTTCTTGTAATCTGTTTTGAGTTTCGATTTTAACTAGCGCTTTCTCTAATTCAAATTCTTTAGCTTGTTGACGATTCTTAAGGCGTTGTTGATTATAAAATAAATACCCAAAAAGCCCTAAAAGTAATGCTCCTCCTCCTATCCCATAAATAAAGTTATTTTTCTCTCTTACTTCCAATTCTTTTTCTGCTAGCGTAGCTCGAGTATCTGCAAGAGCCGTTTCTTTTTGAGCCGTTTCATACTTGGTCTCATAATTTGCTATTGCAGCTGCATTTTCTTTTGAAAATTTATTAGATCGTAGTGTTTCTAATGAATCATAAAACATTCTTGACTCTTCCATTTCCCCTGAAATAGCTTTCATTAAGGAGGCTGTATGTAATAAGGTTTCACTATCTTCTATCAGATCTGGGCTCTTTTTAAGATTCTCTAAACCTATTGTAGTATAATAATTTGCTTTATCATGATTAGACATTGACAAATAGGCATAAGCAAGATTACCGTATCCCTGATGCTGTGCAGACCTATCAAGATTTCCTTCCAAGGGTTTCTTAACTGCTTTATCAAAAGCCTCTATCGCGTTATCATATTTTTTTTGAAATACAAGAACATTACCCAAATTATTATTTAGACTTTGATATACATAATATGTATTTGTACTATCCGCAAGCTTCAACCCCTTTCGATATGCTTTTATTGCTTTTTCATATTCTCCTTGTAATTTATAACATATCCCTATCTTATTATAGGACTGCATCTGCTCAGGAACTATCGCATGACTAATACGTTCGTCTAATGCTTTTTTATGATATTCTAAAGCTTTATCAATCTCTTCTAATTCTTGATATATTAACCCAATATTATTATAATATGCGTCTTTAAAATCATTTTCTAAATAGTCTTCTGAAATTTGTAATGCTTTAAAAAAATATTCCTGTGCTTGAGATAAATTACCGTTATTCCAGTAAGCAAGACCTATATTATTATAGGCACGAGTTTCTAATTCTTTAAAATTATTATCTTTTGAAATAAGTAGGCTTTTATCATAATAATAGTATGCACTATCATAATCACTGTGTATTGCTTTAAGAATTCCATACGTGTTTGTTAATAAAGCTTCTGAAAATTTACTTGAGGCCTTTTGAGAATCTAAAATATTACGTCTTAAAATTGAATCTGCTTTTATGGAGTCTCTAAAGACATAATAAAACGCCATTTGATTATATATGCTAAATTTTAAAGAATCCTCTGAGTTAATTGCAACTGCATTTAAACTATCCATTTTTTTCTTAATTCTGTCTTGAGATAAAACATAATTAGAAAAAAAAAGTACGGCTATAAGTAGGCAGATTCTATACATATTCAGAATGGTTAGTTGTTTTAAAAGTAACAAAATCAAAAAGAATGCGAAAAAGCCACAAAAAATCGTGGCTTTATCACACCTTAATAGCGCTCCCCCAAGCTACTAAAAAGACATTTATTTTTTTTGATCTTATTATTGATTTTTACGTATTCAAATATCTACACATAACCGTTACTATTCTATAGGGCAATTGTCGTATTTTGCTTTCGCGAAATCGAACTTGTGAGATTCACGACCAAAGGGAGAACAAAGTGATAAAGCAAAAAAAGCCAGAACAGATATAACATCTTATTCTGGCTCACGTAAAAACCTCAACATTCTGAGCTTTTTTATACGTTAGTTATTTTAAATTATACATATAAATAGTACTGTTATTTGCTTTATAGTACAAAACACCAAAATGGTCGTCTACTATATACTCTGGTTTTTTATCTTTTAAAACAATTTCTTTCTCTACGGCTCCAGTATCCTTATTCAGTTTGACAAGACCTACTCCTTCCTCTAACTTTGTGAGCATAAACTGTGCATCTTTAGTCGCAGCGGTTGCTTTAAATTTCTTTAACATTTCAGCTACAGATGCTCCCGTAGCCATTAATAATCCATCACCTAGATCTTCATACGCTTCTCCTGATTGCGTAAGATTCCCTAACACATCTCTACGACTATTAGCTTCAAGATATGACGCGCTTGCAGCAGCAGCAGAAGCAACTGCCATCGCTCCAGCCAATATGGCTCCAAATGCACTTTTCCCTGGAGCTCGTTTATACTCATGCCACAACTCTTCAC
>CAKZKZ010000131.1 GCA_937124495.1 uncultured Dokdonia sp.
TTCTAAACAGCTGGGGAAATTCTCATGACCAGATGATTACTGAAGAACAAGTAAAAAAGGTGACTAAAGAATAATATCTATTATACCTTAGTTTTCCTCTAGGTACTTTTTTATAAAATCTTGAGCTATTTTTAAAGTATTCTTGTTTACAACCCTATCATGTCTATTCAACCATACATATTGATTATATGCTTGTGACATTTGATCAGTAGCAAGGTATGCTTCGGCGAGTATTGTTCTTGCGTTGGCTTCTGTACCCCAATCAATATCTGACACCGCTGTAAATCCTTTTTCTAATACAGAAATAACTTCTTTATGTTTTTGCTTTCGCGAAAGCAAAACAGCCTTACTATAATACCCATCCATTACATAAGGAGCTAGTTTTATTGCTCTATCATACGCAACAAGTACAGCTTCAAAATTTTCAGATGCTTTTTGTAATTCTGACCCTTCTTTGATACTCGCTAATGCTTCATAATATTCTTTTGACCACTCTTGAACTTTGGTCGAGGGTTTGAATACTAAAATTCTTGCTGAAGTATCATTTTTTATAGGTTTATAGATATTTGTTGTTAATTTTACGACATCCTTTTTTCCTTCTAACCACCCAGATACTGGTTGCATCCAGTTTTTATGACTTGTGATTTCTGGAAGTAAGTAATGATTAGGAATATAAGTTGTATTAGGGAATAACGTAAGATATGTATCTTGTGGATGCCCAATGATATAATCTACATCTGACAATTGTTGTATTTCCTCAGGAGTTGGCACTTCATTATCTCCTAAGTGGGCTATTTTAATACCATCTACTTCCACTATCCAAATAGTATTATAATTCTGATTCCCTGATTTTCCTATTTGTTGTGCATAGGTATGATTACTAGCGATTCCCTTATACATAATATCTTTATACTGATAAATACCTGCATCTCTAAAAACAGGTGTATTCTTACTAAAATATTGACTCCCATCATGGTCATAATGAGGATGGGTAATCAACACAAGATCTGTTGTTATATCTTCAGGAAATGTAAATCCCATCTGCCTATAACTATGATATGGGTCTATCACTACTCGGGTACCTTGCGAAGATTCTATAACAAAAGCTGCATGTGCTATATATTCTATTTTTGGAGTTTGGGCATTAATAACGGTAGATAGTAAAAGTATACATGCCGTAATTAATCCAAGAGAAGCATTTTTCATAGACTTATTTTATTCTTTCGAAAGTTACTAATTTAGTGAGTAAAAAATGAGTACATTAATACTTTAAACCCACATTCTGCAATAGAACTTTGCGATGAGGGTGGAAACAGCAATAAAGCATGACGTTTTCTGAATTTTAGCATAGCACCGCTATGGTTAAACTTAAAAACGTAACGTAGCGATATATTTTGAAGTTGCTTCAAGACGGAATAGATTTTCTAATGCATAATGTGGGTTAATCCCCTATAAAACCTAAAGGTGTCAGTTAGGTGACATTTAAATGGCGTGTAAAAAACCAAGATAACGTTATAGATTTGTACCAACAAAACGATGCAAGATGAAACAGCAAACGCTTAGAGAGAATTTAGTATACCAACGAAAGTTAAAAGGCTTTACACAAGATCAGCTTTCAGAAAAAACAACCGTTGGTGTACGTACGATACAACGTATTGAAAAAGGAGAAGTACAACCACATCTGCAAACTGTAAAACTACTAGCCGTAGGACTAGATATAGAAGTAGATGATCTATTGGCACTTGACAACCCTAAAGAAGAAACGATTAAGCGCAAATGGATGCTTTTACTACATGCAACTCCATTTTTTGGTTTAATCATTCCGTTTGCAAATGTTTTATTTCCACTTTTTATATGGATTAGTAAGTAAAAAGTTACCAAATTAAACTAACTTTTGATGATTTTAATCATACAATTAAAAAGATGTTAGCAGTAATTTAGCAAACTATATGAGTAAACTAATAGACAGTTTTGGAAGACAAATGGAATATGTAAGATTAGCGGTTACAGATCGTTGTAACTTGCGTTGTCAGTACTGTATGCCTGCAAAAGGAATTGATATTGTTCCAAGACAAGAATTACTTTCATATAAAGAAATGTATCGTTTAATTCGTGTGTTAACAGAATTGGGCGTACACAAAGTGCGTGTAACAGGAGGAGAACCTTTTGTGCGTACAGATGTTGTTGGGTTTTTATAAATGTTGTCTTAT
>CAKZKZ010000132.1 GCA_937124495.1 uncultured Dokdonia sp.
GATCGTCATACTCATCATCATATCCGTCGTATTCTTCTTCCTCATCATCATATCCTTCTAAGCCTGTTTCATAATCCTCTTCATACTCTCCCTCGTAGAAATCATCATAGTGTCCTTCTGCTTCTTCTTCATATCGCATTAATTCATCATTATATGGATTCATAGTGTCTTTTTTTTAAAGTTTAAAATCTTTTTTTGTTAGCTTCTATCTAAAACTTACAAGCCGTTTTACTTCTTAGCGGTAACCGCTTTGGTTGTTTCTTTTTCTAGTTTTTTAGCCTTGGCTTTCGCCATCATAGGAGCCACTAAAAAAGTGCCTAGTAAAATGCCTGCAATACCAGCTCCTGCGATAAAAGCAATTGCTTTGATATCAATGTTTGATTCTTGTGCCATCAATTTGTTTTTTTAAAAAGTTAATTCTTGTTTTAATTCGTAAGTGATCTTCTTTTTTACTTGGGTGCAAGTTCCCATCAAACTTTCTTAATTCCTTGGCGCGACTTTGGTAAAGTGACAAAAGAGCGAGTTTTAAAAAACATAAACTTCTTATTTAAAGTGATTTATGTATTTCCCCAACACCTCTAAAACGACCAAAGTCTATGAAAAGTAGCTTTTTATTCTCCTTTAAAGTGGCGTAAATAGCCTGAAATAAGATGGATCATTACTGCATTTCGATCTTTATAAATCGCATTTCCACTAAAATCACGCTCCTGTAATAGCATTCGTATTTTCTTAGTTTCTTCTTGATCTATAAAGCGTTTTACAGCTTTGATATAGCTTTTTTTACTGCATCCCATAATGTGTTGTTCTCGCATATTGACATACACGAAAAAACTCTTTAGTATTTGATATCGCTTTTCAGATAGCTTCCCTAAAGAAAAAGCCCTTGACGATACCTGGTAATGATCATCCACAATTAGTTGAGCAATACGTACCAAATTGTATTTGGGAATACGATCTCGATACCGAGTCACATCATCTACTTGATGATGTAGTCTAAGCCACGTACAATTCTGCCATTCTGAGGTGGTAATCTTAGCGACCGATTGATGAGTAAGTAATACATCAATCCCCTTATGACGAACGGTGCATAAAGCGCCAATCATATTCTGACCTTTAGCCCCTGCCATATAATGATCAATATCATCCAAAACCACCATGCCATTTTTATAATGCTTCATAATCTTTTCAATGACTTCTCTTTTTTGAGCAGTATCCATCGGAGTGCCGTCAGGATTAAAAGGGCGTATTCGCCGTGCATGAATTTTAGAAAGTGATTGTATATGGTTTGGAGCAACCGTTGTAAACTCTGGATAATCATCATCATTGGTATCAAAGGCTAATACTTTACGCCCTTTTTTACCAACGGCTAAATGCTGTTGCATATACTGATAGATCTCTAATTTATTTCGATATGTTTTTCCAACACCTGTTTCGCCACAAACTAGCATAATCATGGGTTGGCGCATCGGGGTTTGTTTCATAGCCTGTAGGGTTTTAATTCATTTCTTTAAGCTTTTTTTTTTTAAAAAAAAGCCACTATAATCCTTGCCATTTTACTTTTTTAAGTAGATGGGAATACCTCCTTTCTTTTAAAAAAGAAGCTGCATATCTAGTTATCTCAAGTCAATGACTCAAGAGAAGCAGATATCTTAGTATTTAGATCGTAGTTAGGACGTATCATCGGAGTCTTGCAAGTCGCCATCTTGATCTTGGCTATGGGAACTTATCACTTGCTTTGTTTTCAAGTTTGATTTAGAAGAAGCTACGTGTCTTTGATTCACCTCTGAAGGAGCCACTTCTTCATACACTAACTGCATTTCATCCATTGCATTAGCACGGGGATAGTTTATATCGGCAAATTCTTCTTCTAGCCCTTCTTCTTTATCTACCTCCTGATAACTAGGGGTTATAGCTTGCTCTTTCTCAAAAACTTCTTCCTTCTCATCCTCTTTTTTAGAGTGCTGTTGTTTTTCTACCTCTTGGGAGTATGTAGTCTGTGGAAGTTTTGCCTCACGTACAATTTGCAAAATCCGTCCTTCGAGTGATTTGTTTTCGCTTCGCACTTCCATGACAGTCTGTGCTTTTTTAACAATCACCGAAATAATAGCCCCTAAGAGTTGCTGTTCTGGAGTAAGTTGCTTGCTTTTATTTTTAATTACCTGAGCTAAGAGTGGCGTTAAAAGTGCTTTATCATCCTGATCCAGACGAATACGTCTCAAATTCTTCTCGTTTTGAGTGTCGATTACTTCCACGAGTTCTTCAAACTCAAAGAACTCTTCATGTTTGGTGATTTTCACAAAAAAGCCACCACCAACAGCTAAAAAGTTATCTGCCATACCCAAGAGCGCCTCTGCTGTTTGAGTGGCTTGCTTATCAGATATGATTGCTTGTGAAGTCTGTTTCTGCTCTGAAGTATATTCAGGCGCTTCTCCAATATGTTGTTTTGGCGCATCCGCTATGATTTGCTGTGATTGGTCACTAGCATACGCATCTTCAGCAGTTCTACGAAAACTGTCGGTATCTGTCGTTCCTTTTTCAGATATATCGGCAATATCGCCTGTTTTAACTGCCTTGTTAAGGGGGCTTTGTGCCTCTGAAATAGGCACTTCTAAAATACGATCCTCTCCTGTATCGACAAGCGCATTTTGAATCTCTTTTTCTAATTGAAACGGTTTGATTTTTACCCTTTCCAATAAACCAGAAGTAGTTTTGTACAATCTCATTATTTTAATATTTGATTCAATAATTGTTCCGATTCTTTTTCTAATTCCAATAACTCATTGGTAATATCCAAAGATGAACGAAGAGGTTTGTATTGGTAGAAGTATT
>CAKZKZ010000133.1 GCA_937124495.1 uncultured Dokdonia sp.
AGAGGTGATAGCAACTGACTATGATGGTATGGTTAAAGAAGGGGAAGAGCTAGCTGCATTGCACGAGCAAATCGTTGTAAAATTACCTATGATTAAAGATGGTGTAAAGGCATGTAAGTACTTTAGTGATAAAGGAATTCGTACAAATGTTACTTTAGTGTTTTCTGCAGGACAAGCATTACTAGCAGCAAAAGCAGGTGCAACATATGTATCTCCTTTTATAGGACGTCTAGATGATATTTCTACAGATGGTCTTAATCTTATTGCAGAGATTCGTCATATCTATGATAACTATGCTTTCCAGACAGAGATCCTAGCTGCTTCAGTGCGTCACACAATGCATGTTATAGATTGTGCAAAATTAGGTGCAGATGTAATGACAGGGCCATTATCGTCTATAGAAGGATTATTAAAGCATCCATTAACAGATATAGGACTTGCTAAATTTTTAGCAGATTATAATAAAGGAAACTAAGTGTTCAGTTTCTAATGTATAAAAAAAAAACCGTTTCAAATTTGAAACGGTTTTTTTTATGTTTTGAATATTACTGATTGAGATAGGCGAGTAACTCGCTTTCAAAATCCGTACGGTGAATGTTAGCATGGCTATTTAGTATTTTACCATTTTTATCTAATACAATCGTCTTACTTAAGTCATTGATAACAAGAGATACTCTTGCGTTCCGAGCATTACTAAACCGATACTCCATAGAAGGGTTAAATTTATGCATACGTATGTTTTTCATCCATTTATCATTCTCATCATTTACATTCACCCCAATAAAGTTAAATTCGGGATATTTAGATTGTAAATCTTTTGCTTTTTTATGAGATTCTTCTAGATGTCTGTGATAATTATAAGACCAAAAATAAAGTACCGTAGGTTTTCTGATTCTACTGGATAACGTAACCATGCGTTGCTCAGCATCTATAAGCATAAGATCAGGAATGATGTTACCAGCTTCCATCTTTTTATGAGAGTCATATATCTTTTCGACATTCATCTTTGTTTCAGGAGACGTAATAGAAGAAGATAAAAGGCTAAAAATTTGATCAACACCTTTCTTGTCATTACTATTTGCAATAAAAAGCCTAGCATTTCTAAGCAGAAGCATATCTTTAAGTTCAGGGTTTTTAATAAACCTTTCGATCACCTTTACTTCATTATAGTTATGTAAAAAAGAAACTGTATTGTATGAATGGCTTTGACAATACTCTTTATATGCCTGATGGTCTAAAAATGCATTTAAATAGCGTCGGTATGTGTATAGGTCTATTAAATTCTCGTTGTTGAGATCTATGCTTTCGCGAAAGCTATAAAAGTCAGAAGGTAATTCTTCTATAAAGGATAGCTTATCATTTTTCTTATAATGTGAAAAAGGGTAACTTTCTTTACGTTGATAATTATCATAATATACAGCAACTTCTGCTATTTCTTTAAACGATTCAGAGACATCATACTTCTCGTAGAATTTGTTCAATTTTTTGGACCTTGCTTTGTAGATAGAGTCCAATAGGTTTTGAAAATCCTTTGGTTCTTTTTGATAATATTGTGTAAATCCTTTGTTTTCTGCCTCCCAGTTTAGATACATGTCTATTAAAAACCTACTACGCTCTGAACCCTTACCCGAAAAACTAAGAGATTCATCAAACTCTAGGGTATTTACTCTAATCATAATGCTATCACCAGGTTCTATATGTAAAAGTTGATGCTCTCTATGAGCAAATCGGTATAGTCCAGGTTTAAAATCTTTAAACTCATAAAGAAAACGATTATGCGCATCTAATGGGATAGAGTCTATAATCTTATCATTTTTTTCAAGAAGCACATAACGCTCCTTTGGGTTAACGATTTCACCACCAAGATAGGTGCGATTAGATTCTTTATTTTTTGAAGAGTCACAAGCACTTAACACAAATAGCGATAAGAGGATGGGGATGATTCCTGCAAAAGTTGTATGTCGTTGAGAGTGAGTGATAACTAGATATATTATAAATTAACTCTCAAATGTAACTTTTACAAAGAAAATGGATTGTTAATTAGAAGTTAAAACGTATATCGTTTTGTCTAAAGTTCTGTAGTTTCTAGTGTATTATGCATCTTAGAATATATTTTAGCGTATAAATTTTAATAATAATGAGAGTATACCTTGAATCTACTTCGCAATCTCTTCTAGAATCGGTATTTTTGCAGGCTTAAAATATAAATAGATATATAGTATGCTTTCAATTTCTAATTTATCGGTACAGTTTGGAAAACGTGTTTTGTTTGATGAAGTAAACACTTCTTTTGTTTCAGGCAATTGTTATGGTATTATTGGTGCCAACGGTGCTGGAAAATCTACCTTCCTTAAAATCCTTTCAGGAAAACAAGACGCTACCTCTGGACACGTACACCTAGAAGCAGGAAAACGTATGTCTGTGTTAGAACAAAATCATTATGAATATGATGAGTATAATGTTCTAGAAACGGTAGTAATGGGTAATAAGCCTCTATATGATATTAAGAAAGAGATAGATGCTTTATATGCAGATTATTCTGATGAGAATGCAGATCGTATTGGAGAATTGCAATTGCAGTTTGATGAGATGAATGGTTGGAATGCTGATAGTGATGCAGCAGCAATGCTTTCGAATCTAGGGATCAAAGAAGAACACCATTATACATTAATGGCAGATCTTGATGGAAAACAACGTGTACGTGTACTTATTGCACAAGCATTGTTTGGAAATCCAGATGTGCTTATTATGGATGAGCCAACCAATGATTTGGATTATGAAACCATCAATTGGTTAGAGCATTTCTTAGCAAATTATGATAATTGTGTGATTGTGGTATCTCACGATAGACACTTCTTAGATGCTGTGTGTACGCATATTTCTGATATTGATCACAGTAAAATTACCCATTATAGTGGTAACTATACGTTTTGGTATGAATCTTCTCAATTAGCGGCCAGACAAAGAGCACAACAAAACAAGAAAGCTGAAGAAAAGAAAAAGGAATTACAAGAGTTTATTGCTCGTTTTAGTGCAAACGTTGCAAAATCAAAGCAAGCAACCTCTCGTAAAAAAATGATTGATAAGTTAAATATAGAAGAGATAAGGCCTTCTAGTAGACGTTATCCAGGGATTATTTTTGATCGTGATCGTGAAGCGGGAGATCAAATATTTAATTCACAAGGATTGGCAGCTTCTCTTGATGGAGAAGTCTTATTTAAGAATATAGATATCAACCTTGCTAAAGGTGATAAAGCAGTACTGTTTTCTAGAGATAGCAGGGCAACTTCAGCTTTTTATGAAATCATCAATGAAAAACTAAAAGCAGATAGTGGAGAATTCTCTTGGGGAATTACAACTACGCAGTCATACTTACCTTTAGATAATGCTGACTATTTCCAATCTGCAGACCTTAACTTGGTAGATTGGTTACGTCAATACGCACAAACAGAAGAAGAGCGAGAAGAAGTACACTTACGTGGTTTCTTAGGGAAGATGATCTTTAGTGGGGAAGAAGCTTTAAAGAAATCTAATGTACTTTCTGGAGGAGAGAAAGTACGTTGCATGGTGAGTAAGATGATGATGAAACGTGCTAATATATTAATGGTAGATGAACCTACAAATCACTTGGACTTAGAATCGATTACGGCATTTAATAATGCTTTAAAAAACTTTAAAGGAACGGTGATGTTAACAACACATGATCATGAGTTTGCACAAACCGTTGGTAATAGGGTGATAGAGTTAACACCAAAAGGAGTTATAGATCGCTATACAACATTTGATGACTATATGAGCGATCCAAAAATCAAAGAATTACGAACTAAAATGTATTCTTAAAACCCAGATGATGTTATAGAACTTCGTGATGAGGTTTGAAAGTCCCATAAAATAAAATGTTTTATCAATTTCAGCATAGCACCGCTATGGTTAGATTGAAAAATAGAGTGAAGCGTATTATTTTGCAGTAGTTTCAGACCGTAATAGGTTTTCTATAACATCATCTGGGTTAAATTTATGCTTTTTTGTTTGTGAAGTGATGGATAACTGCCCATCCACACAAAATGATAAGCGTAGAACTTACAATAATGCGAAATGTAGAGAGCTCTTCACCTCTGAGTAATGGAGATAATCTCCATGCAGAATAGATGATAAGTCCTATATTTAATAACAAGTTAAAAGGAGACCTACGATAGGTCTCTTTTTTTGAGGTACCTGTAGAGGTTGTCATAATAACAGGGTCTTTTTGTTTTGCTAGCGCTTCAAGATCTGCATCGGGTATATTTTCGGTGTCTATATCTTCTAGTGTACTTGTAATAATATGCTTCGCTTTAAGAACATCTTTTTTGTCTACAAATAATTTTACATCACTGGTATGTGTTGTGCCATAGCCACTTCTTAATGCACTTTCTCCATCATCTCTAATAATACTTATGATTCCAGATTCTTCTAATACTAGTTTTATATGTTGAGTAGTGATTTGAGAGCCTTCAAAAACTTTTTCGTATTGAGATTTTGGGAGTATATTCATTTAGCGTGTTTTGTCATATTTGCTATTCCAAATAGCAGGGTTAAAGTTTTTTCCTAATGCAAAGCCATAAAATAAAACAATAGCAGCAATAGATTTAAACATAAAAAAGAAGACCATGATATCTTGAGAAAAATTTTGATCTTTAGCAAACAAGCCATCTGGCACCAATAATGTCGCAAGTAAACTTAATAGTACGATTAATACAATTAAATTTTCAAATGATTTAAATGGCCACATGAATAATTTACGTAATGGGTGAAGATCATTTCCCCAGGTGTGGATTAAATAGAAATAATCATTACCCATAGGGGCAAACAATAAAGGGTCATCTGCTTTTTCTAATACAAACATTTTAGAAGGTGCTATAATTTTAAAATTAGAAAGAGGTGTGTGATGCTTGTTTTCTAAATATTTGATTTCATCTAATGCTGCTTGAGGATATTTCCCTTTAAAATACTTGGTATCCAAAAATCGCAAACGATACGTAATGCAAATTTTTTGAATCTGTTTACTATGAAAGATTCGATCCTTGTCAAGAAGGTTGATATCAAAGGCTACGGCATCCTCTTTATTAACTCCTTTTAGAGTATGTAAGATTCCGCTTTCGCGAAAGCGGTCCTGTTCAAATATACGTTCAATTTGAGCTAGTATATCTTCTCCTGTACCCTGTTTATTACGCTCTTTGAGTAATCTCTCTTGAATATTAATTCTAGGAAGTAGCATTCTTTTTTCTTTTAAAGATACGCAGTTTTAAGAGATATGTCAATATGTGGGTCCCTCGCTTTTGCAACGTGAAACAAAAAAGCCCAGTTCATACAAACTGGGCTTTTTATAAAAATGTAAAATAATATTATCGTAAACTAGCACCTAACTCTTTTTCAAAACGTAGCTGTAGTTTATTCATTACTTTATCAATTTGCTTGTCTGTAAGGGTTTTGTGCTCATCTTGTAGCAAGAAGCTTACCGCATAACTCTTTTTACCTTCTGGTAAATTCTTCCCTTCATAGACATCAAATAACTGAACATCTTTAAGGAGTTGTTTCTCGGTTTGTTTTGCAATGGTATGGATTTCTTCAAATCGTGTCGAAGTATCTAGTAATAATGCAAAATCCCTACGTACAGATGGATATTTAGGTATCGGTTGAAATTTGATTTTATTTCGTTTGGCAACTTCTACAATATTATCCCAGTTAAAGTCTGCATAGTATACCTCTTGTGATATATTAAACTTTTTAAGAATAGATTTTTTTACCAGACCATATTCTACAAGTTTAGTTTTTCCTAGTTGTATACCTACAGCTTCAGAGAAAATATCATTTTTAACAGTCGCTGTTCTAGTTCTTTTAATTCCTAATCGTTCCAGTACAGATTGCACCATACCTTTTAAATAGAAAAAATCAGAAGTCTCGTTCGTTCCTTTCCAGTGCTCTGCATGACGATTTCCTGTGACAAACAACGTAAGGTGTTTATCTTCTATCGTTCCAGATTCATAAGTATGATAGGTTTTACCATATTCAAAGAATTTAATATCAAAACGTTTCCTATTGTTATTGTAAGAGATGGCTTCCAATCCAGAAAATAGCATAGACCTTCTTAAGATACTTAATTCTTGTCCTAATGGATTCAGCATGGTTACGTTATTCTCTGCATGTAATAACTCAGAATAGTCTACATAACTAGGAGTCGTCAAACTGTTTGCCATGATTTCATAAAACCCTTGAGCAACGAGCTGATTGGCAACGACATCCTGTACTTTATGATCTTCAAACTTGGAGGAGTTGGCTATGGTAGCGTTTAATTTATTTCCAAAGTTTATATTATTATATCCGTAGACGCGTAACACTTCTTCGATGACATCAGCTTCACGTGTTACATCATTACGATATGCAGGAATAGTCATTCCTAAGCCAGATTCAGTAACATTATTGATTTTAATATCTAAAGAAGATAAAATGGCTTTAATCTGCCCTTTAGGTAATTCTTCTCCGATCAGTTTTGTGGCATTTTCAAAACTCAAGAAGACTTGTTGGTCTTCTATTTTTTTAGGATATACATCAACAACTTCGCTTGTGATTTCTCCACCAGCAATTTCTAGTAATAAAACAGCAGCTCTCATGAGTGCATAATCTGTAATATTTGGGTCAATCCCTCTTTCAAAACGGAAAGAAGCATCTGTATTAAGACCGTGACGTTTTGCTGTTTTTCGAATAGATACAGGATTAAAGTACGCACTCTCTAAGAAAATAGCCGTAGTACTCTCTGTAACTCCGCTATCTATCCCTCCAAAAACCCCTGCAATACACATTGGTTTTTCTTCATCACAGATCATAAGATCTTCTTCGTGTAGTTCGCGCTCAACACCATCTAGCGTTGTGAACTTCGTTCCTTTTTCTACAGTTTTTACTTCTATCTTATTCCCTTTGATTTTTGAAAGATCAAATGCATGCAACGGTTGTCCTAATTCGTGTAAGACATAATTAGTAACATCTACAACATTGTTGATAGGTGTTAATCCTATTGCTTTTAAACGATGTTGAATCCATGCAGGAGACTCGATTACTTTAAGACCGCTTATCACAAGACCTGCGTATCTCGGGGCACGTTCTCCATCTATAATAGATACATCTACTTTGTTAAGTCTATTTTCTATCTTAAACGAAGAGTTAGAAGGAGTAATGAGTTCTGGTATGATATCTTGTTGTATCAAACCTGCACGTAAATCACGAGCAGTTCCTAGGTGACTCATTGCATCTGCGCGATTTGGAGTAAGTCCAATTTCAAATACTTGATCATTTTCTATCTCAAATACATCAGCAGCAAGTGTTCCAGGAACTAAGCTATCATCCAATATCATAATACCATCATGACCTTTTCCTAGACCTAATTCATCTTCAGCGCAAATCATACCATAGGATTCTTCGCCGCGTATTTTCCCTTTTTTAATGGTCCATGCTTCCCCTTCATCTGTATATAATGTAGTGCCTATAGTAGCCACAGGGACTTTTAGTCCTTTGGCAACATTAGGAGCGCCGCATACAATCTGAACAGGAGCATCTTCTCCTATGTCAACAGTTGTTACTTTAAGCTTATCAGCATTACCGTGTTGCTCACACGTAAGTACGTGTCCGATAACAACACCTTCAAGTCCTCCTTTTACACTTTGATAGGATTCGATACCTTCTACTTCAAGGCCTAAATCCGTTAAGAGTTCTCCAGTTTTCTCTGCATCCCAATCTATTTTGATAAATTGCTTAAGCCAGTTATAGGATATTTTCATGGGTAAAAATAATAATTTAATAAGTTGACAAAGATAGAATAAGATGCTAAGCAGACAAAGAAGTCGTAAAACTATCTAATAGATATTTTCAACAATTTTGTAGAAAGATTTATGAACAACACGGTTCAGTGTATATATCTATATATCAAATAGATGTCGTCAAAATGTTAGTATCCTGCCTGTCATGTC
>CAKZKZ010000134.1 GCA_937124495.1 uncultured Dokdonia sp.
CCTTCAATTTGTTCGTGACTACTTGTTCTTGCTAGGTATGTGCCTCCGTGTTTTGCCATTATTTTATTGGCTACAGGAATGTAATCAGCTACCCATGTATCGGTTGATGGTGTTACGTCTAATACTGAATAATATGTCATAATGATACTATTTAATTGTATACTATATATTTTATAGTAGCAAAACTAAGTATAGTTTTTTATCTTTGCAATAACGGTCAAAAAGGATAGTATAAAATTTTGTTTTAGATATGCATACATTTAGAGGAAAAGAGTACCCATGTTGTGCAAGTCTCACCATGGGAATTATAGGTGGGAAATGGAAAACGGTCATCTTATTTCATTTGATGAAAGGAACACTTCGGTATAATGAGTTACGCAAGCAAATGCCCACTGTAACCGAGCGAACGTTAAGTTTGCAATTAAAGACATTAGAAGAAGATGGAATCATAAAAAGAAAGGTGTATACTTCAAAACCTCCTTTAAAAGTGGAGTATTCCTTAACTGATTTTGGTAAAACGTTAATCCCATTAATAGAATCTATCGCCGCCTGGGGAGATTCTGTGATTGAGACGTATTCCAAGTAAATACGCCTCAGTGTAGTATCAAGAGTTTATAGATGATTTCTTATTGAAAGGAACATTTTAGTTCAATATCTGGTTCTAATTGATAGGTAAAAATAATAGCCTCATTTTGAAAAGGTTTTTGTAAAACAACCTCAAGTGGCAATGTTAATGATGACTCATTTCTATCTAACCAAATATCATTGTAGACGTGCACTTTAGTGTCTAGTAAAATACTTTCATATGCATCTGTGTCTAATGATGTCATATCCACTTTTTTGTCTGGTAAATGTGAAGGAGTCGTTTGTTGACCATTATAAGATGCTACAGTTTCTCGGACATTTAAAACAGTTTCAACATTTTGTTCTTTAAATGTATGATCTTCTTTAGAACGTGCTAATAACGACAGATCTATTACTACATTTTCAGGAATTAATGTGATGTCTTTACTCACTTGCGGTAGCAAATTGAACAAAATAGGAACATAACACTCTCGATATAACAATGCATCTAAGGTTTCACTAATGACAATATGGATGGAATCAGGATTCGGAATTTCAAAAGTGATCGCATCAGCTACATAGAATTCTTGGACATAATCATTTAGTTCAAGTGAATCGATTAATCTTTTAGCAGAATCAACAGATTTTCTATTAATCTCTAACAATGAGAATTGTATTTCTTTAGGGGTAAAGTGAGGTGCTATCAGTGATAAAAAGGTTGCATAAGGTCCGCATCCTGCATAAAATATATGAATCAATTCTCCAGGGTGTTTTCCTTGCTTTTCTTTGATAGCAGCCATAATACCCTTTAAGAATTTTACCGTTCGTTTATAATCTATTAAACATTGTGCAGCGTAATTTAATCCAAGTGCCGTTCCTTTTGCAGCAGGAATTGTCATAAGATGCTCAATTTTACTATCATATCCAGTAATCTCTGTGATTCTTTGAAAATGCGTATGAATTTCATTTAGACTTTTTACAGCCTCTTCCTGGTTTAATGCATCCTCTAGTAACGAAGTAGTGATTTTTTTGATGACACTAATGGTATTATTTTCAGTCATTGCTTGCCGTTATATTTTTAACTATTTGACATCGTTTTTTAAATCAAATTACAGCCAACATATTTGTATGTCATGAGTTACATTGGCAAACAACTAAAATAGGAAAAGAAAATGAAGCAACAGAAAATATATAGAATTTTACGAGTATATATAGCTGAAAGAAATCAACGGTTGTTTTTTACTTCCTATACAATGCTATCTTGTTTTTTCAAGCACCCAAAAATGGAAGATGTTTTACTTTATGATATGTTAAGGCAAGGGCAATACAATGCTTTAATGCTGTTTCAGGAATCGTATCATTGAGTTGAAAAATAATGGCTCTTTTACCTCTAAACGTGAAGGTGTCTTTATAGATAATTTTGAAAGTTTCTACTAAACTAGAAGAGCAACTAAAATACATGGCATATTCTTCTGGAGTTTTTTCTTTCCAATCCATTCGGATGGTACTTCCATATTTTGTAAGGTAACTAGGTTCTCCCCATTTAAGCGTCTCTTCAAGCTTTTTAAGCCCTTCAATTTTGGATGCTGTCTCTACTACTAATGTTCTTAAATGTAGCAATTGCTGTTTTACAGATGTAGGGTACTCATTGAAAACCTTTTTAACTTTTGGGTCACTAGTTATTTCCATGCGATCATATTTGAGTGAATATTTTCTGAAACCTTTCAAGAAATTCATCCTTTAGGTAGACTTCTTCCTGTGTATATGGATGTATGAATTGTAAAGAATACGCATGTAAATACATCCCTTTTCCGTGTAGAATTAGCGTGTCAATGCCATATTCTTTATCTCCTAATATGGGGTTATCAATACTAGAAAGATGTTTACGTAATTGATGCCTTCTACCAGTTTGAGGTTCTAGTTGGACCAAGTTGAGTTTGCCAAATCTTTTAGAAGAAACTGTTTCTAATACGGTATATGTTGATTGTGATTGTTTGCCATCAACTTCTGAAGTGATTTTTCCTTGCTCGTTCATGTTACCAATTGTAACGGCATAGTAGGTTTTTTGAACCTTTTTATCTTCAAATAGGCTATTTAAAGCACGAATACTACTGCTCGTTTTTCCAACCAATAAAATACCAGTCGTTGCATAATCTAATCTATGTACAGGCTGAGGTTTTGTAGCATCAGCAAGGTTACTTCTTTGAATATTTTGAACCAAAGCATTGGCAATGGTTTTAAACGTATTACCACTCACTAAAATACCTGCAGGTTTATGAATCACTGCTAGATAGTCATCTTCAAATAAAACCGTAAGTGGTAAGATCAGTTTCTTGCTGGTATTGACTTCTTTCGGCATCGTTATTTTGATGCATTCACCTCCACGTATGATAGTAGCTGTAGTCGCGATAGTATCATTAACTGTAATGTACTTTTTCTTGAGTACTTTTTTTAACGCAGACTTCGTTAAAGCTGCCACAAAAAGACCTACACCATATTCCTGTAGTCGAATAGGAGCCGGGATCTTAGGGACTATATGAGATTCGGTCGAATAAATGCTGTTTTAGTTTTTGGGAGCGGTTTGTGTATGTAATCGTAGCGCGTAAAAAGGTACTGTATTTTAGTATGAATACCGTATCGAATTTTTAATATCTGTGTTTGCTTTCGCGAAAGCATAATGATGCAGAAGTTTACACTGAGCATTTCGACAGGCTCAATGTGACACTTGATGAAGTGCGAAAGCGTAACGATCTAGAATCCATTTTTTAGTTTTCAGGTATTGATGACTCATAACAGAACCCGATAAGAACTGTTAGGAATGGAGAAAAAATAAAACTTGTTTTTTAACTCAATTCTTTGCAAGTGAACGTTACTATAAATCTCCTAATTGTTTAAATTTAAATTTATCATTTGAGGCAGGTTCATGCTCTTGTAGCATAATAGCTTTGATATTTTCTACGATTTTAGGATATTGGTTTGAAACATCTATTTCTTCTAGTTGATCTGTTTCAAGATTATATAGTTCGATTTCCAAATTCCCATCAAAAATATTTTTCCGAATACCCTTCCATTTTCCAATTCTGACTGCCTGCTGACCATTATAACTTGGGAATTCCCAATATAAAAAATCATGCTGCTTTTGTTCTTGATTGAGTAGGGTTGATTTAAAACTAATACCATCGATAGTACTAGGAGGCTCTACACCAGCAATATCACATATCGTTGGCATAAGATCATAAAAAGCTGAAATGTGATTACTCTTCGTACCGGGTTTAATATGATTAGGCCAGCTCGCAATTAAAGGAATTCGAATTCCACCTTCATAAACAAATCCTTTTGTCCGCCCATAACCATTTGAAAATGGTTTAGAACTTTCAAAATAATCAAAATCAACACCTCCTAAATAGGTTGGCCCGTTATCACTAGAGAAGATTATAATCGTGTTTTCATAGATTCCTTTTTTTTTAAGCAATGCGACAATTTCTCCGAGTTGATCATCCAAATAACTGATCATTGCTGCATACGTAGCTCTGGGGTATCTGTTTGGAAAATAACTGTCATCACCGATATATGGTTCTTCATCTCCTAAAATTTTTCTGTACTTGTCGACGTAGTCTTTTGGAGCTTGTAATGGCAGGTGTGGTAACGGAGAAGCATAATACATGAAGAAAGGGTCATCTTTGTTTTTTTCTATAAAAGAAAGTGCATTTTGCTGTATTTTTTCGGGAGCATATTCTCTCTGATTAAATTTTGAATAACTAAGGTCATTATATGGGTCGGCTAGAGAATCTAATTTTGTACTAGGGGCTACTAACTCATTATCTAGCAAAACTTTTTTTGTGTTTTCCCAAAGATGCGCTGGGTAAAGATTATGGGCTTGTCGTTGACAATTATAGCCATAAAAATAATCAAATCCTTGAAAATTAGGTATGCCAGTGGTTTCAGGAGCACCTAATCCCCATTTCCCCACGATACTTGTTTTATATCCAGCTTTCTTTAATTGATTTCCCAAGGTTACAGTGTTGTCTGGAATAGGCCTTTGCCCTTCAAGGGTGGGGTCTAAAAATGCTTTTTCATAGTCCCAAACATCTCCTCGTTCATTCCATTCATCGTTGCCTCTAATAAAAGCATGACCCGTGTGCTTTCCAGTTAAAAATACATAACGAGCGGGTGCACAAACGGGAGCACCAGAATAATGTTGTGTAAACATCATCCCATTTTTAGCTAGAGCATCAATATTTGGAGTTTTAATTATTGACTGACCAAAGACACCTACTTCTCCGTATCCGAGGTCATCGGCAAGAAAATAAATAATGTTTGGAGGGCGCTCTTCTTTTTCTGACGTATAACTACAGCCAGCTAGTACTAGGCAAGATAAAAATGGAATTATTATTTTTCTCATAATTTCTAATTATCGCAAACGTGTTCATGTATGGAATATAGCGTGTAAAAAGGTACTAACTCTTCAATTAAACACAATCCTAAATTTTTGATTTCTATGTTTTTTATACGCTTTCGCGAAAGCGTATAGCAGATCTAATTAACCGCCAATTATTACTGTAGGATCTCCTAATACGATAGAACCTCCATGTGCGGTTGAATCTCCCATACGTGCGGCGGGCGCGCCACCTATCATGACCGTTGCCGATCCTTTTATGATAGTATCTGGCGGTCCTACACATAGTAGCATATCACCAACACGTGCGGCGGGTAATGTACCAATCAAAACGGTGGGTTCTCCCGGACCTGTAATAGGCCCGCCAACATGTGGGATTGGAGGAGCTCCTGGTGTGACCATAGGGCATTCATGAAAATCGGTTAATCGTGCTGCTGGTGGCATATTGTATCTTTTTTAAGTTCTTAATTAATCATAACCATGGCTCCCTTGATAGTGGTTTCTGCGCCACCTTGTAAGGATGCTGTCATACTTCCTTCTGCTGAAAATTCCATATCAGCCGTATTTTTAATATTCATTCCTTTGATTTCGATATCGCCGCTAGAAGCTTCAATAGAAACGCCTTGATCGCCTTTGAGCGTTAATTTTTGAGAAGACTCTATATTGATGTCTCTATCACTCTTTAGAGTAATTCCACTATCAGACATGATAATATGGTTATTGTTTTGATCTTTAATCGTAATTTTCTTGTCTTGATCACTAAAAACGACTGTGTTTTTTTGAGGTGTTTCTAGTGTAAGCACTTTATTTTCATCATCAAATTGTATGTTGATTCCAGATTTTGACGCAATTGCTTTGATGGTGTTTTTTTCATTTGGATCTAACCCATCAAATGGTGTGTTGTTGGATGTACTATACATACTTCCTAAGATGATTGGATAACGAGGATCTTCATTCAAAAAGCCAACAACGACTTCGTCTCCCACTTCAGGCATGAAAAAAGCACCTGCACCAGACGTCGCATAGAAGTTTGTTAAACGCGCCCATAACCCTTCACCACTCGGGTCAAATAATGGAATATCAACCAATACACGATACTGACTATCCGGATCTTCATACATCTTTTTTACTGTTGCATTGAATAACCCTTGTGCACCAGGTAATAATCCAGATGCTGGTGGTGCCATCACATTGGGTGCTGCTGTAAACCAAATAGGAGATAATCCCACAGAAGCCTTTGTCGTCCAGTTTCCACCTGTAATGGTATGGTGTACGTTAGAAATGATATGATCGCCATTAAAACGATCGCCTAGTCCTCCAAGCGTGATGTATTTCCCTGGATCAACCAAGTTGCTTCCTTGAAATTTTACATCTCCTTGAATTTTAGAATACGCACTTTTTACTAAAGCTGCTTTGGACCAATTGGTTAAATCAGCATCTTGAATAGGAGCAGTACTTTGCAAATCATAATTGGTAAGCCCAACAACTTCAGATAGTTTTTTGGATGACAGATTCCCTGGACCCGCGTAACTACTTGTTGCTTCTCCAGAAGTGATTTTTTGTGTGGCAAAATCCCAAGACGTTGCTTTTGCAGATCCTAATTGGGTCACAGCGTCTAAGGATGCATTGAATTCTAATAGATTGTCTCCGTATGTAATATCTAATACAGAAGTGGTATCAGCATCCGGTTTATGTACACTTACTTTTCCATTTAATGGGGTTACAATCATTCCGTTTGTTTCTGCTCTGGCGAGTAAAAAATCCCAGTCTGTTGTATAGTATTGCACTTGCTCAGGCCATATTGTGGTGGTGGCTGTAATAGCTGCACTTAATCCACTATACGTACCAATAATAGTACTCATAATGTCACTATCCTTTTGTTTTGAGTACGTCAAACTTTTACGGCCTACAACCATTTTTATAGCTTCATCACGACATTCAACAACTAAAACAGAACCTTCGTTACCATGAATGCGAATGCTTTGTTTCGTAATAATTCCTTCAAAAATGATTTCATTTGTTGAATCGTAACCAGCTTCAATCGATATTTTATTTCCGGGAACAAACGTACTAGAAGAGCTAGCTTCAAATTTTCCAGTAGCTGCCGATCCATCTATAACAACTACTTTTGCTGTTGGAATTCGATTGACGCCTTTTTCGATTTCAATGGATTGTATGTCAATAGCGTCGGGAATTGCACTTCCTGCGATTTTAACTGCAAAGGTGACTAAACCTCCGCTTGTTGTTGATGATGTACTCATGTAGATTGGTTTTTATTATGTGTTCAAATATTTTATGATGATTCCAAGTTGTCCTAAATGATAAAGATCGTGATGTAGCATTCCGTTAATGATGAAGCTATATGGATAATTGCCTTTAAAATCGGTATCATAATATGTTTCATTCAGAAATTCATCATCTTTTGATTTTAATAGATTTATCAAGTCGGTTAGTGTTTTATCATATTCAGATTTGATGTGTTGCCAACCTATTAATTCTAGTTTGTCATTAGGTAACCAGTTTTCCTCACAATCATCTGTTTTACTTCCCTTTCCCGTTTGAATTTTTAAAATGGTCTCTTTTCTCCACAATGTTAAATGAGAAATGAGTTCTGCAATACTGTGTAAACCTTCAATAGGTCTTGTAAAAACGGTATTGTGATCTACCTGGTTTAATTTGCTAGCAAAAGTGCTTCCTATCCACAATTTTCCGTGTTGGATTTCCAAGTATTGTTGCGTAATATGTTCGATTAAGGTTCTCATTCTGATTATAGGTCAACGGATTTCTATATGATTCATTATACTTTTTAAACACCTAATGTAGCAAATACAAACCGAATAGAAAACTCTTAAAGGCTTTAGTAATAGCGATTAATCCTGTATAGTGTTAAGGTGTTTTTTCTTCCGTCCATGCTATAAAATCTTTGAATATCGGTTTCCATAGTCTTTCTACCTCTCCATTTTTGTTGGTTCGCGAAAATCCGTGATCACAGCCCACGCAAACAGTATAGGTTAGGTTTGTTTTTTTTAATCGCGCAAACTCCAACGGGATCA
>CAKZKZ010000135.1 GCA_937124495.1 uncultured Dokdonia sp.
ATTTGTGTGTACCTGTTCACCCTCGTTAACATTTAAATTCTGAATAACTCCATCAACTTTAAATGATAGTACCGTTTCTTCCTTGGATGCCAAAACACCGGAAGCAGTAATGGGATTGGTAGTTTGAATTTCTTGCAATGAAACTACTCGCACTGGCTTTAAATTTGATGTTAATTGAATGTCTGAAGAGACATACTCTTTTTTGCAACCCCAAACCAATAGGGCTAAACCTGCTATTTTAATGTAATTTGCTTTTTTCATTTTTTTATAATTGTAAAGTTCTGTTTAGGTTGGCTTCAGCTATCTTGATATTGTATTTTGCTATAGAAAGTTTTAGTTGAGCATTTGTAAAGTTGATTCGAGCTTCATTAAATTCAACCAATGGAATAAGTTGCTGTTTGTATTTGCTCATAACAATTTTGAAGCTTTCTTTGGCACTTTCGAGATTTGCTTCTTGAGCCTCATAGACTTTTTGTTCTTCTACTAATTGTAAGGAAGCAGTATTAACTTGAAGTTTAATTGTATTCATTAAGTCTTGTAATTCATATTCTAACTGACTTTTTATGAATTGGGATTTTTTATAGGTTTCTCTATTTTTATTTCCTTGAAAAATTGGCCAATTAAGATTTACGCTCACTAGAAAATATTCTTGGTTCTTATCAAATTGAAATCCGAAGCCCTGATACCCAAAATCTCCTACAGCACTAATATTGGGGATTAAGTAGTTTTTGTCTTTTTTAAGTTGAAAATCAAATGCTTCAATACTACTCTCCAGCACTTTAACGTCGCTCCTGTTATTTATGGCCTGTTCTTCTAAATTTTGCAAATCATTTGACACATATGAGGATTCATTGTATTCTTCAGAAATTATAGCATCATTTAAATCTCTGTTGAGTAATACATTAAAAAACATCTTTGAAGTGTTGATCTCACGAGTAGCACTGGCTATTTGAGCCTCAATTTCAAAAAGCTGGCTTTTGGAATTGTAAATTATATCTCGTGTTGCAATATCATATTTGACAAACTTTGAATTGACACGTTCTAAATCTTTGATGATACGTTTGGTGCTATCAAGAATCTTTTTATTTTCAAGCGCTTTGTGGTAGTTATAATATGCCTTTGTAATTTCAAACTTTAACTGGTTCTTATAAGCTTCTTCTTTAGCTATGCTAGCCGATAAATTTGATTGGGACGCTTTATATTGATAATAGATAGAACTGTTTAAAATAGGTTGAACAATCCTAACTTTTGTATCATGAAAATTGTTAGGTAGAAATTGTTCATTGACGTTATTTAAGTTCGTTGGAAATTGGTTGTTCCCATTAAGGTTATTTAAATTTGAATGAATAGGGTTAAATAAATCTCCCAAAGGAATGTCTATGGTCCTACCTCCATTTGAAACAGTATAATTGGCATCTAAAAAAATAGTAGGATAAAATTGTCCTTTTGCAATTTCTTTGTCTTGAAAGCTAACTTTAGTTTCTAATTGTTTTTTCAGAAATTGTCGGTTTGATTTAAGCCCTTCTTGAACATAATTATCCAATACCAATTGTGCTGATGTTTTTAATACACCGAACATAACTATAACAATTGTCAATCGGTTAAAAATGCTATGTAACTTTATTAATTTCATTTTAGTTAAGTAATATTAATTTTGAAGATTTTCGAATATTCCGGCGACACCTTGACCTCCTCCAGTACAAGCTGTTACCAAACCATATTTCGATTTTCTTCTTTTCATCTCGTTAATTAGTTGGATTGTAAGTTTTGCTCCAGTGGCACCTAGTGGATGCCCTAAAGCAATAGCACCACCATTTACGTTTGTAATGCTAGGGTTAAAGTTTAATGAATCTATAACAGCAATTGCTTGTACAGCGAACGCTTCATTAAGTTCAATGATGTCTATGTTGTTTTGATTAATACCCGCTAGTTGTAAAGCTTTAGGAACTGCCGAAACTGGACCAATACCCATATAAGCTGGATGTACACCAGCAGTTGCATAACTCACCATTCTTGCTTTCGGTTCTAAATTGTGCTTTTTAATAAAATTTTCTGAAGCTACTAATGTAAATGCAGCACCATCACTTAAGGGTGAAGAGTTGCCAGCGGTTACAGAACCGTTTTTTTTAAAGGATGGTTTTAATTGTGCCAAAACATTCAAAGATGTATTTTCTCGTATATGTTCATCAATAAAGATTGATTTATGGGAATAGTATGGATTATTTTCACCATCCACTGTTACCTCATTAATTTCTATTGGAACAATTTCTCTTTCAAACTTTCTATTTTTTAAAGCTAAAAATGCTTTTTTGTGGGAACTGAGAGCGAAAATATCTTGTCTTTCTCTAGAAATATTGTATTTGAGAACTAGATTTTCTGCCGTGATACCCATATTAGAGAAATACTCTGGGTGTTCATGAGCAAGTAAAGGATTAGGTGAAAATTTGTATCCCCCCTGTGGAATCATTGTCATGCTTTCGGTGCCGCCTGCAATAATAGCATCAGCCATACCGCTTTGAATCCTTTGTACTGCAATGGCAATTGCCTCCAATCCAGAACCGCAAAATCTATTAATTGTTAGTCCAGGGACCGTTATAGGCAATGACATCAATGAAATTAATCGAGCCATTTGCATTCCTTGTTCTCCTTCTGGATAAGCACACCCAACAATCAAGTCATCTATTAGCCTTGAATCAACGTTTGGTAAAGACTTAAGTAGATGGTCTATTACCTTTACTGCGATATCATCTGAACGCATATTTTTAAATGCTCCTTTATGACTTTTGCCAACCGCACTTCTATAGCCATCTATTATATAAGCTGTTTTCATATCTCCTATATGTTTAAATTCTCTATCAACATAGCTGAAGCTCCGCCACCACCATTACAGATAGCAGCTATGCCAAGCTTTTTCTTGTTATTTATTAAAGCATAGATAAGTGTTGTTAAAATTCTAGCCCCTGATGCGCCTAATGGATGACCTAAAGCAATAGCACCTCCATTAATATTTATTTTATCTATATCTATATTCAGTATTTCCGCATTAGCCAAAGGAACATTGGCATATGCCTCATTAATTTCAAATAAGTCTATATCTGAAATGCTATAAGAAGTTTTGGAAAGGATTTTTTCAATTGCTAAAGCGGGTGATGTTGTGAACCATTTTGGGTCTTGTGAGGCATCTGCAAATCCAATGATTTTCGCTAGTGGTTTTATTTGATACTTATCGATGGTATTTTTGTTAGCTAGAATTAAAGCTGCCGCACCATCGTTAAGACTAGATGCGTTCGCTGGTGTAATAGTGCCAGACGTTATGAATGAAGGTTTTAGTTTACTTATTTTTTCGGGTCGTAATTTAAAGATATCTTCATCTTCAAAATAACTACGTTCATTTGAAAGTTCAATAGGTATTACTTCATCTTCGAAATAACCATTTTTCAGTGCATTATTAGCTCTTTTATAAGAACTTATTGCATATGTGTCTTGAGCCTCTCTAGTAATTAAATTCTTAGTATTTAATAGTTCAGCTATTTCACCCATATGAACATCGTCATAAGGATTTGTAAGCCCATCTTTTAACAATCCATCAATAAGACCTAAATGACCTAGCTTATTACCTTTCCGGTAATTAGTCAAATAATAAGGAACATTGGACATACTTTCCGTTCCTCCCGTCAATACTACATTTGATTGGGATAATGCTATGGATTGCGCACCATAAATAACCGATTTAAGTCCAGAAGCACATACCTTATTTACTGTTGTTGCACTTGCTAAATTTGAAATACCTGCATTTAATGCTATTTGTCTTGCCGGAGATTGTCCTAGATTTGCAGATAACACATTGCCAAATATTACTTCTTCTATAATTTCGGAGTGATTACTTATATCTTCAATTACCGCTTTTGAGGCGATTACACCCAAATCTACAGCACTGAATCTGGAAAGAGAGCCCAGATAACTTCCTATAGGTGTTCTTTTGGCTGATATTATAAAAGTTTCATTTTTCATTTTGTTTGTCTTTTTAACAAAAAGACCTATTGGTCTTTTATTGGGTAAAAAAAATTATACGATTTGTAGCAAATATTGTTCCAACAGAGTCATATTTGTTTTCATAAGATTTCGATCCTTAAATGATTTTGACATAGCTATTGTGCCCTCAATAACTGCTATCATATAGTTGCTAATTTCCTTAGCATTGAGCGAATTTTTAAATTCACCAGTTTCTTGACCACTCTCGATTATTTTTTCAATAGAAGTGTTCCATTGCGAAAATGCAGAATTAACCAAACTGTTGAGTTCTTCGTGAGTATCATCTGCCTCGATAGAAGTGTTTAAAATTGGGCACCCCCCGAGCATTATTTTATCTAATAAATTGTTGCGGTAAAATCTAGGTATAGCAAGTAATTTTTCAATTGCCGTTTTTTCTTTCAGAACAATTTCATTAAGAGCTTTTTGTATAACTGACAAATTGAATTTGAAAGCTTCAATCGACAACTCATCTTTATCTTTAAAAGTTCTATATAGTGCACCTTTAGAATACCCCGAAGTGTTTAAAATGTCTGAAATAGAAGTGCCTGAATATCCTTTTAAATTAAATAAAACGGCACTAGTTTTAATAAAGTGCTGACGTGTCCTTTCTCCCTTTTCAGTTATCATCTGTTATCAAATAAGTGGTAAATATACAAAGATTAACATAAAGACCTTTTGGTTTTTATGTTAATTTTTTTTAACAAGTTTTAAGTATTTTTAGTGATTGTTCATAAAGCCGTTATAGCTTGACGTAGGGGGCAACGATAAAATTTTATCTTCTAAAAATTAATAACACTATCCAATGCATCATCTGCAGCTTTATGGATGAAATTAGCTTGGTAATTGATTGTTGTTTTTAAATCACTATGTCGATATAGCTTTTGTAGCATCAATGGATGAATGGAATCACCTGCAATGTTTCCAAAAGTATGACGAGCAATGTGCATTGTTACTTTTTTCTCTATTCCTGCTTTTTCTGTAATAGCTTTTAAGTGAATGTTGAATTTACTGGCAGCTACTTTAGTCTTGTTATATACATCCTTAGCATTTTTAAGATTCGCTTTTTTCATTTCTGGAAAAATGAAATCGTCCAATCCTTGCTTGTTTTGTTCGTAGGTCGAAATAATCTTTAATGCTTTATGTGGAATTTTTAAGGATAGAAGTTTTGAATTTTTACCCATCCTGTAATGCAATCTTTCATCATATATCATTGACCATCTTGTAAATAAAACATCGGATACCCTCATTCCCGCAAGATAAAAACTGTAAAGCCAGACATTTAAAGCGTGTCGTTGAACTTCGGAGAGGTTTTCTATACTTTCAAGTTTTAGTATTTCCTGCTTGTTAAGTCCAACTTTGATTGATTGAGGAAACTTAATCTGAAAACTACCTTTCCCAAAAGGGTATAAATCTTTACCTACCACTTTATCGTTAATGGCTTTATTATAAAGTAAGCGTATGAGTACCATTACATTTAAAGCAGATGTCTCTGTAAGTTCTCTTTTTCCAATTAAGTAGGTTTTGAATTTTTTAAGCCACCTCCCATTGATATCTTGAAATCGCAAGCTTTTTGATTTATGAAAAGCCCATATATACGTAGTAAGTGCGGTATCAGTAGTTAAGCGATTTATTTTTTTCTCTGCTTCAAGATTTTCAAGATGCTCTTTGGCATAGTCATAAAGAGTTAAAGAGGAGCTGGGTTTATAAATATTTCGTTTTATCTGATTAGCTGAAAAATCTGTATTCTCGCTTTGTAAATTCATAAGACCTTTCCGTAACTCAGATAGTTTTGAGGAGAGAAGGTTATTCAAACTATCGGCATAAGGATTTGATTTCTTTACTATAAGATTTTTTTCATCCCAATCTTCTAGGTCAATGAAATGACCAATATGTTTAAAAGTAGAACGACGATTTTTGGTTATCCTAATGGCCAATGGAAACATTCCTTTGGCGTTAGGCTTTTTTCGAAGAACAATTTTTGTACTTGCTGACATAACTGATTTGTTTTTAAATACGAAAGTCAAATCAGCTTTTAAAGCACAGGCAAGATAAGGAATTATTTGCTCTTTTGGGTACAACATAGGTACAACAAATCTTGAAATCAACTGATATTATTTGACTTTAAATAAAATGACGAATAAAATAAATCATTGAAAATGAGATATTTTATATTCTATTGGTGTAATATAGAGAAGACTTAGGATCTAGTGCCGCGAGGTGTGAGAGTTCGAGTCTCTCCGCCCGTACAAAGGAAACCTCTCAGAAAACTGAGAGGTTTTTTGTTTTTGTGATCGTATTTATAATTTCTTACGGAAAACTGCTTCTTCATCTGAGCTTCGATATCCAGAAATTGAACGGGAAGCATCTCTTTGAAACGTTACTTGATGACCATTCACTCCCATAAAGGAATCTTTATTGAGGTAAAAAAGAGGGAAGTTTTGTCCTTCAAGAAGTGCATAGATGGAGTTTTCTCTTTCATTAATTTTTATTTCTAATGTGAGATTATTTTTGAATTCATAGGTGCCCAAATAATCTTGAAGATTTTCGATACCCATAAAATATTGATAGGGGTTATTCTCAGTTAAAAGCAAACCTTCGCCTGGAGTCCATTTATCATATTCAATATTGTAGGCAACTTTTCTAGCATTATTGAATCCTTGAATCTTAGCAACGAGATGTAATGCTCCATCAATCCCTGCTGAAATTCCTGCGGTGGTAATAATAGTACCATTATCCACATACCTGGCATCTTTAAGTACGTTGATAGTTGGGTAATCGTTTTGCAAATCGTCCAAAGCAGAATGAAAAGTGGTTGCCGTCTTGTTTTCTAACAATTCAGCTTCGGCAAGAATAAAAGCTCCAGTACAGACAGAAAAGTAGTATTCAATACCTTCCTGTTGTTTCACCCAATCGATAACTTCTACATCCTTAGAAGCCCTAGAAGAATTTCCTCCAAAAAAAGCTAGGATGTCAGCTTGTGGTGCATCAGCTATACTATAATCAGGAATGATTTTAAGAATACCTTGAGATAAGATAGGATCTTTTGTTTTTGAAACCGTAAAAACGTCAAATCCTGCATAAGAAAATACTTCCATGGGACCTGCAAAATCTAAAACTTCAACACCATCTTGAAGATAAAATGCTATTCTTTTATTTTTGTTTTCAGTGTGTAGATCTAATTCCTCTTGATGAATAAGTTCCATAGAGCAATGATCACATATTCCAGGTGTTGTAAATTGAAGTGTGTCGCATTCGCTATTGCAAGGTGGGCAAACATAGATTGGTTTCTGGTCATTATTCCCTTGAGAAAAAACGAGTTGAAATGTGCATAGAAAAATAAAAAGGGTGATTCGGTACATAGCTGATTGATGAATTGATGAGCTACAAAATTAACCTTAGAAATATATCAAAGAAAGGACAACCATACGCAGGATAGGGACTATTTGTCAAGAGACGAAATTTCAGCAGGAAGAATATTCTGGTGCTTTTTTAAAATAGAACGTAGTTGATTGGCACTTTTTAAACCAATTTGTTTAGCGACAAAATCTACTTTATTTCCTTCAGATAGTAAGGAGATCGCCTTTTCAACACGTAATTTTTCAAGATATTTTCCAATGGTAATCCCTACTGTTTTTTTGAATAGACGTGTTAAGTTTCTTTTACTCATGTGCACTTGATTAGCCAACTCTTCAGCTGTGGGTGCATCGGATAAGTTATGTGTCAAATAATCTTGTGCATTGTGTATGCGTTGGTCTAGATGGTTTCGATATTGAAGAAAAACACTCAACTGAGGATCTGAGGCGCTTCTTCGAAAATAAATAACCACCTCTTTTGCGATATCTAGAGCGAGTTTGGTGCCAAAAAATTGTTCAATAAGAAACAACGAAAGATCGATGCCAGAAGAGACACCTGCACTGGAATGAATATTTTTAGAACTCGTGAACAAACGATCTTTTTCCAATGAGATATTTGGAAATTTTTGTGAAAACGCATCAAAATATTTCCAATGCGTAGTAGCTATCTTGTGATTTAATAAACCCGTTTCAGCAAGAATAAAACTCCCCGTACATACAGAACAGATATGTGCGCCTTTACGGTATTGAACAGTCACCCAATCTAAAAATGGTCGGATACTTTCTATAAAAGTTTCATCAGAAATAAGATGATATTCTAAACCAGGAATAAAAAGCACATCCTTTTCACTAAGCTCGACTTGATTGAATGGAACGAGTTGATTAAAGTGCAGACCCGCACTGCTTTTAATTTCAGAGGTGCCATTTAAGGAGACAAATTGTAATTCAACATCCACCCCATATTCTTTGGCCTCATAAAAAATATGTGCAGGGCCATTAATATCTAACAAATGTACTTCAGGCGGAATAGCAAAAATGATTTGTTGCATTACAATTGATTTAGAAGATAGGATGTAATAGGATAAATATAGTCAATTGTATTATTTAACATGGTGAACCACTTTTTGGGTATTAATTTATCTGACGTTAATTATTTTGAGATATTTAATCAACTAGAAGATATTATATCAAAAATTATCTTTACTACTACATATTCAGAATATGCTATAAAAGCATTTGAACAGAATAGCATTAACTATTTACTAAAACCATTCTCAAAAGAGGCATTACAACGAAGTCTGTATACACTTAAAAAAGCTTGATAATCATCCATCACCTGATTATAATACTATTTTATTACACCCTAAAGAAGAATATAAAAACGATTTCTTATAAAGACAAATAATAGTGTACTGTTGACGTTATAGAGATAGCTTACTTTCATTCTGAAGATAAAGTCATATTTATTAAACTTAAAAATGGAAAAAAACTACCTATAGACAACACGTTAAAAAAAACTGGAAACAGTTCTTAATCCATCAGAATTTTATCGTATTAATAGAAAATATATTGTTCATATTTCGGCAATTTCAAAAATGTATTCTTCTTCAAAATCTAGAATTATACTTTGTTTAAAGCCAAAAATAGATGACGAGCAAATTGCTATTGAGATAGAAAAGTTAGGAGAATTTAAGCAATGGTTGTCTAATTAATAGAAATAGACATTTAATCTTTAGGTAAAGTAACATGAATACACCCAAAATCAATACTATAAACAATAAAGAAATCCCTTCATTAATTGTAGATAAAGAAACAGATATATTTTATATCATCTTATTTGACAATAACGGTAATGAATTAGGAAAAGCATCTGGAAAATCTACACTGGAGGCGCTTAATAATTTTAATAACCTATCTGCATAGAATAGGTAAACACAAACTAAAAATGCCGACATTTATATGTCGGCATTTTTAGTTTGTGTTACCAAAGTTTACTTGATCTTATTCTTCTTTAGAAATCCATCAATATAGCCTGCAATTTCATCTCCCTTTTCTTCAAGGGCAAAGTGTCCCGTATCTAAAAGATGAAACTCTATAGTGTTAAGATCTCTTTTATATGGATGTGCTCCAGAAGCAGGAAATATAACATCATTTTTACCCCAAACAATAAGCGTAGGCGGTTGGTATTTTCTAAATAATTTTTGCCAAGATGCATAGTGTTTTACATTAGTTCCATAATCATAAAACAATTGAAGTTGAATTTCATTATTCTCTGGTCGTTTAAGATGCTGTAAATCTAAAAGCCAGTTATCAGGACTTACTTTAGAACTGTCTTGTACACCGTGTAAATATTGCCATTTTAAACCATCAATTTTATGAAAGTTTTCTAAGGCACTGCTTAATTCTGGTGTTCTTTCTTTCCAGTATTGCTTTAATGGATTCCAAAAATCAGTAAGCCCCTCTTCATAAGCATTACCATTCTGTACAATAA
>CAKZKZ010000136.1 GCA_937124495.1 uncultured Dokdonia sp.
CCTTTATACCCCATTCTGACGTGTAATAACCTGTCATAGTAAGATTACGCATCAAACTGAACCATTGAATTTCAAATGGACGTTTACGCGATGGAATTTCAGGATCGTAAAAAGCAATTGGATCTAGTAGTTGTTTTTGCTGAGAGAGCTCAAGGGATTTGAAGTCGGTATTAAACGTCTCAAGCGACTGAGTATCGAGCCATAGTAAACCACCCAGTAAGGTGTTTTGCATACGAGGCATATCTTTTCCTATAAACTCAATAAATTCAGGTACGCCAGCATCCAATGGACCACCTACTTCTGGTTTTGGAGGAAGAATAACTTCACTTAGCACCCCAATGGTTTCTAGCTCATGGGCATTAAAAAGTTGCTCTGCATTCAGTTTTTCTATGCGTTCTAGTTCTTCGGGAGTTCGTCCAAAAAAACCATCAGCACTCTCAATAATTTGCTCTTCTAGTGCAGGTTCTCCTTCACCTACACAACTGTGTAAACCAAGGCTTATAGCGCCTGCGCCTAAAAGCATGGTTTGTATACTTTTTCTTCTGTCCATAATAAATGCCCGCGTAGACGGGTATCTTTTGAAATTAAACGATATTCTCTTTTTATATTCTGTTATTTTAACTGCTTATATATCTAAGCTTTCAAAATGATAATTTCAACTCTTTGATTTTCCTCATTATTTCCTGTCCACTCTACCGGTTGAGTATTTTTTACATCTTTTATTTCAATGCTATTTGGGTCATATCCAAAACTCTTCATAAGATTCTTGATTTTAGTAGCACGTTCTAAAGATACTGTTGGATGTGTCTTCAACTCCGCGTCAGAACAATGACCAGTTAATCGTATCTGTTTCACATGATGCTGTACCAGTATGTCTGTGGTTTTTTCTATCAACGGTATATTTAGATAGTCGCTTGAGTTTAATGAGAAAAAAAGAGGATCAATATAATTGTCTATTACAAGCACTGACTCTTCGCTAGACGTTATGTTTACGACTTCCTTAGCTGTTTGAGCAAAAGAATAGCTCCAAAAAAGAAATAAGATTAATATGTTTAAAGGATCTTTCATCTTGGATACAAAGCCTATATATTCTGTTGTTTCAATTGCTCAATAATATAATCTGACGCTCTCCAAGAAAGAGCCAGTATGGTCCATGTACAGTTTTTATCTGCTTGAGATACAAAAGGACCTGCATCTACAATAAACACATTGTCCACATCATGCAACTGATTAAACTTATTCGTAACCGATGTTTTTGGATCATTCCCCATACGAGTAGTTCCTACTTCATGTATGATTTCGCCAGGTTTATTTAAACCATTATCAGGACCTCCTGGTCGGTCACCTAATACTTGACCACCCATATTATGGATAATTTCTTCAAAAGTTGCTTGCATGTGGGTCGCTTGTCTTCGCTCTAGATCACTCCATTTATAATTGAATTTCAACACAGGAATTCCAAATTGATCTACAGTGGTTTCATCAATCTCACAGTAATTATCCTTACGAGCAATCCCTTCGCCACGACCAGCCATACCTACAACGGCACCATAATATTTCTTCACATCATCTCGTAAAACATCGCCATAACCACCCACTTTGGTACCAAAGAATTTATTAAATTCATTAGCATTAAATCCAAAACCATAACTAGGCATGCCCATACCTCCCCAGACTTCAATATGATACCCTCTAGGAAAATCTAGCTTGGAGTTATCGCCCCACCAGGGAGAATACACGTGTAATCCACCCACACCATCTTCATTATAAGAAGGCTTCCTATTCATTAACTGAGGAATAAAACCAGCACGACTAGAACCTGTAGAATCATGTAAATACTTACCCACCACATCAGAACTGTTTCCTAGTCCGTTAGGGTGCTGCGGACTTTTACTATTCAATAATATACGAGCAGAGCTACAGGCGGAAGCAGCAAGTACAACCACGCGCGCTTTTAATTTATATTCTCGTCGATCATCTTTACTAATGTAGGAAACACCCGTTGCTTTTCCTTCTTCATTGGTCGTTACTTCTCGCACCACGCAATTGGTGTATAAACGAATTTTTCCGCCACTTTTTTGAGCTGGAAAAATGAGGCAACTTCCAGAAGAAAAATCAGCATACACAGAACAAGATCGCGCACACTGTCCGCAATAAAAGCAAACCCCACGATCATTATTGATCCGTTTGGTCAGCATAGACATCCTGCTCGGAATCACAGGAACTCCAGATTTTCTAGCTCCTTTTATATAAAATAGTTCGTGTAGCCTTGGTTTAGGAGGCGGTAAAAAGAACCCATCAGGATCATTTTCTAATCCTTCATTAGTGCCAAAAACACCAATTAATTTATCTACTTTATCGTAATACGGTTTGACATCATCATAGCCTAAAGGCCAATTTTCTCCGTGGCCATCACGTGTTTTTCCTTTAAAATCCTTGGGGCCAAAACGCAGGGAGATTCGCCCCCAATGATTGGTACGCCCACCGAGCATGTGAGATCTAAACCAGCGAAAATCTGTTCCTGGCTCATGAGTATATGGCTCTCCTTCTATCTCCCAACCTCCATACGCCATATCAAATTCTCCAAAAGCACGATCTGTTCCTGCTCCACGTCTGGGTGAAGCATGCGGCCATTTCATTTGTGTCATGGTTTTAGGGTCTGCAGGGTCAAAAAACGGTCCTGCTTCTACAACAGCAACATTAAAACCAGCATCTGCTAGTTGCTTTGTAGCCATCCCGCCACCAGCACCAGAGCCAACAATTATAACATCATATATTTCTGAAGATTCTTTGATTTGCATAGAAAACGAATTTGATTCCTGTAATTTATGAAAATAAATGATTGTTTTTTCCGCTTTCGCGAAAAGGTTTAATTAGTTGAAGAGCAGTTTAAAGATTTAAGTGTTGAGATGTTGAGAGGAGAAGTGCTTCCCTCCTAGGAAGGAGGGATTGAGGGAGGTGTGAAAAAGCTACTGTTTATTCCAATCATGAAAACACACCCCTAACTCTCTTATTAGAGGGGAATACTCTGATGTGAAAACTATAATTAGTATTAATAAAAATGTTAAGAAATAAAAGCCACGTCTTTACTTAAAGCTAATTAAACGCCTATTTTTGAGGCAAATACATAAAATGTTTGAGAAAATTTTAAAATCTAAATTACTATGGGCGCTTGTACCAATAACAGTAACCGTTATTTTATTCACACTTCGAAGTGAAAAAAGAGAACCTATTTATGCAGTTAAAAAAGCACCTTCCTTAATTTTTGATAAAGAAAGTGCTTCCTCAAAAATTAAATTAATTAAAAATGATAGTATTAAAATTAATGATAACGTGTACGTCACAACATTGGTTCTATGGAATAATGGAGGGATAGAAATTAGAAAAGAAGATGTCCGAAAACCTATTTCAGTAAATCTAATAAATGGTAAAGAAATCATAGATTATAAAATACTTAGCGAAACAAATCCTGAAATATCAAATTTTCGTATTGTAAAACCTTCTAGTGAGTTACAGCTAGACTGGAACTATTTCGATCCAGATTTTGGAGTAGAAATACAAATTATTTACTCAGGAGATATAAATTCCAAAATAAAAATAGAGGGGTATGTTCTAGGCCAAGAAGTAGAGTATGTGAACGCACGAAAAAACAATTTTCAAAGTGTATTTATAATCGTATTCTTTTTGATGCTTCTTTGTCTTTTATTTTATACAATTAGAGTTATTTATGGCGATAAGGATATAAAGAAAAGAGAGAGAATAATTACTTTAACAATCCTTCTATTAATGATAATTTTTATAATATATACGTTATATGTAGATATAGGAAATTATTATAAATCATTTGGACTTCCTCTATAAAAACTATCTAATCAACAATTAATTTTCCATTTCCGCTTTCGCGAAAGCGTAATTACCTCTTATCTTTGTGATAAATTAATTCTCACGTGAGTAAACCTACACTCTCGCAACACCTTGCACAGTCTCAGCAACTCCTGAAATTGCAGGATGCTATTGCCCAAAATCACCGAAACATACAAACCAAAGGTCTTATAGGATCTTCGTTATCTTATACAATTAGTGCTGTATATGAGCATATAGAACGCCCTATTCTCCTTATTCTTAATGATAAAGAAGAGGCCGCTTATTACCTAAATGATCTAGAGCAATTACGTAAAGAAGTCAATGTATTATTCTATCCAGGGAGTTATAGAAGGCCTTACCAAATAGAAGAGACTGATAATGCCAATGTACTCTTACGTGCCGAGGTTTTAAACAGAATTAATAGTCGGAAGAAATCGGCGTTGATTGTAACGTATCCTGATGCGCTATTTGAAAAAGTAGTGACACGTCGAGAGCTAGATAGACAGACCTTAAAAGTAAATGTCAATGATAAATTATCTATCGATTTTATCAATGAGATGCTTTTTGAGTATCATTTTAAACGCGTTGATTTTGTCTCAGAACCTGGAGAATTTTCTGTTCGCGGTGGGATTGTAGATGTATTTTCTTTTAGTCACGACGAGCCGTATCGTATCGAGTTTTTTGGCGATGAAGTAGACAGCATCCGTACGTTTGATGTAGAGACACAACTTTCCTCAGATCAAGTAAAGAAAATATCGATCATGCCTAATGTAGAAAACAAGGCATTAGAAGAAAAACGAGATACCTTCCTTAAATATATTGCGAGTAATACACTCGTATTTATCAAAAATCGATCGCTATTTTATGATCAGATTGATAAAAATTTCGCGAAAGCCTCAGCAACCTTTACAAAGCTAGATTCAGAAGTAAAACGCACGGCTCCAAGTGAGTTATTCTGTAAAGGGGGACTCTTACAATCTGAACTTGAAGGGTTCCAAACCATTGATATTAGTGCATCGGTTCCTGATGTGAAAATCAATACATTGGTTGTCTTTAATCAGCAACCACAGCCGTCATTTAATAAACAGTTTGATTTACTGATTCAGAACTTAAATGACAATCATAATGCAGGATATAAAAACTATATCGCTTGTGTGAGTGAGCAACAAGCAAAACGTTTTAAGGATATTTTTGAGGATGCACAAAGTAATGTCGCCCAATATGAAACGGTGATTACTTCCTTATATCAAGGGTTTATAGATGATGATTTAAAAATAGCACTCTATACAGATCATCAGATTTTTGAACGCTATCATAAATTCAATCTTAAAAATGGCTATGCGAAGAAGCAAGCCATCACGCTTAAAGAACTCACCAACCTTAAAGTCGGTGATTATGTCACCCATATTGATCATGGAATTGGGAAATTTGGTGGGCTTCAAAAAATAGATGTTGAAGGCAAAAAACAAGAAGCCATCAAGCTTGTCTACGGAGAGCGTGATATTTTGTACCTGAGTATTCACTCATTACACAAGATTACCAAGTTTACAGGTAAAGATGGAAAAGCGCCTCAGATCTATAAACTAGGAAGTCAGGCGTGGAAAAAGCTTAAAGCCAAAACAAAATCTCGTGTCAAGCATATTGCATTTAACCTCATCAAGCTGTATGCAAAGCGTAGGACACAAAAAGGATTTTCTTATGGTCCAGACACGCACATGCAACACGAACTCGAAGCGAGTTTTATCTACGAAGACACCCCCGATCAAAGTACCGCTACCGAAGACGTAAAACGCGATATGGAAAGTGAGCGTCCTATGGATAGACTTGTCTGTGGTGATGTAGGGTTTGGAAAAACAGAAGTGGCGATACGTGCGGCTTTTAAAGCTGTAGATAATGGAAAACAAGTCGCTGTCTTAGTGCCGACCACCATTCTTGCGTATCAACATGCAAAGACGTTTAGGGAGCGACTTAAAGATTTTCCTGTTCGTATCGAATATTTGAATCGTTTTCGTACCGCAAAACAAAAACGAGAAGTCCTTGAAGGATTGACCAGTGGCGCGGTAGATATCGTGATTGGTACCCACCAACTCACGAGTAAAAATGTACAGTTTAAAGACCTAGGGCTTCTGGTTATTGACGAAGAACAAAAGTTTGGGGTTGCTGTCAAAGACAAACTCAAAACCATTAGTGAAAATGTAGATACATTAACACTTACCGCTACACCAATCCCAAGAACATTACAATTTAGCCTAATGGCTGCCCGTGATTTAAGCACTATCACTACCGCACCACCTAATCGTTATCCAATAGAAAGTAGCGTCGTTCGATTTGCTGAAGAAACCATACGTGATGCTGTGAGTTATGAGATTCAACGAGGGGGACAGGTGTTCTTTATTCATAACCGTATTGAAAACATCAAAGAAGTTGCTGGATTGATACAACGCTTGGTTCCTGATGCCAAAGTAGCTGTTGGTCATGGACAAATGGAAGGGAAGAAACTAGAAGCCCTCATGCTTGCATTTATGAATGGGGAGTTTGATGTATTGGTCTCTACTACGATTGTAGAAAGCGGATTGGATGTGCCAAATGCCAATACGATTTTTATCAATAATGCCAATAATTTTGGGCTTTCGGACCTCCACCAAATGCGAGGTCGTGTGGGTCGAAGTAACAAAAAAGCATTCTGTTATTTTATTACGCCTCCTTTTAGTGCCATGACAGAAGATGCGCGTAAACGGATCTCGGCATTAGAACAATTTTCTGTTCTCGGAAGTGGTTTTAATATCGCTATGAAAGATCTCGAAATTCGTGGAGCAGGAGATTTATTAGGAGGTGAACAAAGTGGATTCATTAACGAAATCGGTTTTGATACGTATCAGAAAATTCTAAACGAAGCCATCGAAGAACTCAAAGAAAATGAGTTTAAAGAATTGTATGAAGATGAGAATGCTTTCGCGAAAGCGGATAAAGACTACGTAAAAGATACGGTCATTGACACTGATTTTAGCTTACTGTTTCCAGACGATTATATCAATAACATTTCGGAGCGTCTGAATCTATACACAAAACTAAACGAAACCAAAAACGAAGAAGAATTGGCTGCTTTTGAAGCCATACTTATAGATCGTTTTGGCCCCCTTCCTGACGAAGCAAAAGACTTATTAAATTCTGTTCGTATCAAATGGATTGCTACCAAAATAGGGCTTGAAAAAGTGGTCATGAAAAACGATAAATTTATAGGATTCTTTATTTCAGATCAACAATCCGAGTTTTACCAGAGTAATGCCTTTACCAGAGTTTTACAATTTGTACAAGAATACGCCTATCGTGTTAAACTGGAAGAAAAGAAAACACGTACGGGGTCTCGATTACTACTCAAATTTGGTGATGCAAGGTCTATCCTAGAAGTATTTGAAATAGTACAACCGTTAATGCCTAAGACGAAAGAAGCCATCTAAATACAAGCTCAACATTACCTGAAAACTCAGGCTTTATAATGGATACGCTCTTGTCTTCCTATAGGCTGGTTTGCGAAATCGTATCAAACAGATTACCAACACTTCATAGCAACATTTAATACCGGGAGTTATAAAATTTTATGCTTTTTTTCACGTTAACATTCATAGTTATGAACTAACTTTATAGTTCTAATGTATGTAACCATCAAAAAATAGCTAAATGAAAAAACATCTTACACTCTTTTTAAGTCTGTTTCTTACGGTAAGTTTTGCCTTTGCACAAAAAACGGGAGATATGCAGACGTCTACCAACATTCCTGTAGCAGATATTCCCACAGATCCTAATGTAAAAGTAGGTACCCTTTCTAACGGGCTTACGTATTACATACGTAATAATGGAAAACCCGAAGACAAGGTAGAGCTTCGTCTTGCCGTAAATGCAGGTTCTATTATGGAAACAGAACGTCAGTTAGGACTTGCTCATTTTATGGAGCACATGAACTTTAATGGTACAAAGAATTTTCAAAAAAATGATCTTGTCGATTACTTACAAAGTATTGGTGTGAAATTTGGCGCAGATCTGAATGCGTACACAAGTTTTGATGAGACGGTATATATTCTTCCTATTCCTAGTGATGATCCAGAAAAACTAGAAAAAGGATTTCAGATTATAGAAGATTGGGCACATAACACCACTCTGTCTGAAGAGGCTATTGATGGAGAACGCGGGGTTGTCCTTGAAGAGTTACGATTACGTTTGGGAGCTGATGAGCGTATGATGCGTGAGACGTTACCAAAAGTAATGTCCGGATCAAAGTATGCTGATCGTTTACCGCTAGGTACCAAAGAAAATCTTGAAACCTTTAGTTATGAAGATGTACGCAACTACTATAAAACATGGTATCGTCCAGAATTAATGGCGGTTGTTGCTGTAGGAGATCTTGATGTAGCGATTATGGAACAAAAAATCAAAGATCACTTCGGAAAAATACCTGCGACGGTTAACGGGCAAGAGCGCGAAAGCTACCAACTTCCCAACCATGAAGAGACACTTATCGCTATTGCTTCTGATCCAGAGGCTGCTTTTAGTCGTGTAAATATCATGTATAAGGATCGTAAAAATGCACAAGCTACTGTTACTATAGATGATTATAGAGAAGGGTTGGTGCGTAATCTGTTTTCGCAACTTATTAATAATAGACTGGGAGAGCTTCGCAATAGTGCCAAGCCACCATTTGTTTTTGGATTTTCATTCTATGGAGGTACGTTTGCAAGAACAAAAAATGCCTACCAATCTATCGCACAAACAAGCGCCGAAGGACAGTTAGATGGTCTTAAAGCATTGCTTACAGAAAATGAGCGTGTAAAGCGTTATGGTTTCCAACAAGGAGAATTAGATCGTGCTAAAAAAAGCATCATGGCACGGCTGGAAAAAACCTATAATGATCGTGATAAAATAGAGAGTGGTCGTATTGTAGGCGAATATGTAAATAATTACCTAAAAGAAGAGCCTATTCCTGGTATTGAGTGGGAATATGAAACGACAGAACGCTTGTTAAACACAATTACCATTAAAGAGATCAGTGATCTTATTAATGTTTTTATTCATAATGACAATCGTGTGATCACGCTTACGGGTCCTGAAAAAGAAGGGCTTCCTAAAGTAACAGAAGGTCAAGTATTAACGCTTATCAAAGACGTAGAAAATGCAGATATTAAGCCGTATGAAGATGAGGCTGTACGTGAATCATTAATTGAAAAACTACCAGCGGCTGGTGCTATTGTTTCTACTACAAAAAATGAAACGCTAGGTACAACGACCATGACACTTTCTAATGGTGCTAAAATCACGATTAAAAAAACCGATTTTAAAAATGATGAAGTCCTTTTTCAAGCCTATAGCTTTGGAGGGACAAGTTTGTATTCTGATAAAGACTTTCTTGCAACTAGCTTTGCCAATGGAGGAATCACACAAGCAGGAATAGGTGGTTTATCGCTGACAGATATGTCAAAATTTATGAGTGGCAAGATTGCAAATGTGTCTCCATTTTTAACAAACGCATCAGAGAATTTTAGAGGATCGGCGGCTCCAAAAGACTTGGAGGTTTTATTCCAAATGGTACACCTATACTTTACAGACATCAACAAAAATGAAGAAGCTTACCAATCTTTTATTTCAAAACAAAAAAGCTTTTTAGGAAACTTAATGGCAAATCCTAATTTCTACTTTCAGGATAAGCTTGGGAATCATCGAAATGAAGGCAACCCACGGTATTCTGGTTTTCCAACACCAGAAAAATATGATGCTGCCGATTATGATTTAGCATACGCAAAATTCAAAGAGCGTTATGCAGATGCAGGAGATTTTCATTTTTACTTTGTAGGTAATGTGGATGAGGCGCAGGTGGCCGCTTTCGCGAAAGCGTATATAGCTTCTTTACCCGGATTGAATAGTAATGAAAAATACATCCCTACAAAGTTTAGAGAAAAAGACACCTACGAAAAGTTTATTGTCAATAAAGGAACAGACCCTAAAAGCAATGTAAACATCCTCT
>CAKZKZ010000137.1 GCA_937124495.1 uncultured Dokdonia sp.
AAATCCTTCTCCTCCTTAACCCAAGTCCATTCATCGCCCCATATATCTAAAGTTCCATAATAAAGTCCGACTATAGGAGGGATCACAATGCTAAAGAATGGATGACTTAGAAAGTCAACAACCCTATTATTTACGAAAACAGTGTATAAAAACTTCTTCAAAATTTATCTCATTACTTGTTTATATGTTGGTTTCTAACGTTCATAAAACGTGCGATTTTTTTACAAAATATGTAATAAAGCGAAATCCGTAATGAAACTGTAGAAAAAGCTCGGTTACATGTTTGTTAGCGTACGTTTAGGCATCAAGTTTCTTACCATATGCCTCTTGTAGTAACTCTGTAAGAAAGTTTTGTAACGAAGCCTTTGGATCATCTGTTTCTGCCACGATTGGCATTACTCCCCTAGCTCGTAAAATTTCTTCTTGTACGACATTGGGACGTGCTAAGAAAATATATGATTTAGGTTTAGTCTTGTCATTACCTGCTTTTTCCCACTGCTTTTGCAACCTAAATAATAGATAACGAATGTTAATATCAGCCAAACTGTAACCCAAAAAAAGAACAGTTTTACCTAGAACATCACTTCTTAATTTTATATCCAAAGGAGATTCAAAGTTCATTCGTTCAAAATAGCTGGATTCAGTTAAGACGATTGATTCATCATCATCGAAATCCCCATGAAATTTTATAATTTGGGTTTGGCCTTCCTTTGCTGACGCGATGTCAGAAACATTAGCTATCTTACTGTATGGCTTCTTCCAATAATCGAAAGACTTCTCAATCCAACGATCATAATTTGTTGTGTAAATTGCAGGCAACTCTAATTCTACAATTGCTTTATGAATCAAAGACTCTGAAATATTTATATTTCCAGAATGCCAAGTAGTATCCATCCAGCTTCTCAAAGGACCAAGTGTTCCTTTAACTTGATAATAATACTCGGCAAGCGTCAGGTAATCACCTGACATATGGAAAAGCTCTGGATCAAACTCTAGCTCTTCAGCAAGTTTTCCAATTAGTGAATTAAAGGAAGGAAGGCCAAGATTCATAGATAACCCTGCACCTGCAAAAATAACTACCTTTTTATTTCTAATAGCCTCTGCTAATTCATGCATTTTATATGTGACCTCTATTTTTTAGGAACAATGCAAACTTATCTAACGCCTTCTTCCTCATAGATATCTCATTTTTTTTATCACCCATCTGGGCGAACGTTTGAGTTTCGCCCTCAGGGATAAATACACAGTCCCACTGGAATTTTCGATTACCTAAAGGCTCGACAGGCACGATACCTTTAATGCTCCCTTCAAATATGTGGAATTTTTTACCATCTACAAAACCAATAACGGTCTTTGCTACCAATGTGTTTTCACCAGCCTTACCAAAAAGTTGGGTGAATTTATCAGCTTGTAATGTATCCCAGAATATTTGGGTAAGACCTCCAGGAAGGCCGTTCATATAATCAATATACAAACCCGTATGTTCGACGAAAAGTGGTCTGCCAATTTTTTCAAAAGCCTTCAGAGCCTTATCTTTAACTAGGCGGGAAGTATCCTCAGTTTGAAGTTCTTCAACTTTAGCATTCACAGGTACTACAGAAACACCTGCCTCCTTCAGAATCAACGAAGCTTCTTCAATTTTGAATTTATTCCCTGATAGAAATCTAATTTCTAGCAAATCTATATTTCCTTATGAGATGTGAGCACTCTACCACGCTTAGAATCAGCCACTAGTTCACTCCACACTTTCAAAAATGTTCGTAAGCCGAGTTTGAATACTTAAAAATACTAACCTCTACCCACCAATAGTCCTTTGCATACTCTGAGTCCAAGATGCTTTAAAGGCAGAATCTCCAGCAAATAACTTATACAGTTCTAGCTCATCTTTTCTTCGCGATAGCATGACTTCTCGTAG
>CAKZKZ010000138.1 GCA_937124495.1 uncultured Dokdonia sp.
CTAAATTTTAGTACTTTCGCGTAGTGATTTCATTCTATCATAAACACTATACACTATGAGTAAAAATGTAGTTATCGTTGCTGCGGCACGTACCCCAATAGGAAGCTTTTTAGGAAGTCTTTCCTCTGTGTCTGCTAGCAAGTTAGGAACCATCGCCATTAAAGGCGCTATGGATAAAATACAATTAGATCCCGCTTCTGTAAATGAAGTATTAATGGGAAATGTAGTACAAGCTGGCGTGGGACAAGCTCCTGCAAGACAAGCTGCCATTGGCGCAGGGATTCCAGATACGGTTCCTTGTACAACGGTCAATAAAGTATGTGCTTCAGGAATGAAAGCTGTGATGCTAGGCGCTCAATCTATTATGCTAGGTGATAACGATGTGGTTATCGCTGGTGGAATGGAAAATATGAGCCGTATCCCACATTACGTGAATTTACGTAACGGACATAAATTTGGACCACAAACCATGGTAGACGGAATGCAAAAAGACGGTCTTGTAGATGCCTATGATGGCAATGCAATGGGCGTTTGTGCAGACCAATGTGCTACAGAACATGAATTTTCAAGAGAAGATCAAGATGCTTTTGCGATCCAATCCTATGAGCGTAGTGCTGCGGCTTGGGAAGCTGGAAAATTTGATGATGAAGTCGTGCCTGTAGCTGTGCCTCAGCGTCGTGGAGATGATGTGATCGTAAGCAAAGATGAAGAGTACTCAAACGTACGTATGGATAAAATCCCTGCGTTACGTCCTGCCTTTTCTAAAGACGGTACCGTAACCGCTGCCAATGCTTCTACGATTAATGATGGAGCTGGAGCTGTGGTTTTAATGAGTGAAGAAAAAGCAAAAGAACTCAACTTAACGCCATTGTGTGTGATTAAAGGATTTGCAGATGCTGCACATGAGCCAGAATGGTTTACAACAGCCCCTTCTAAAGCCTTACCAAAAGCACTTGCTAAAGCGGGTATCACACAAGATGAGATTGACTTCTTTGAACTTAATGAAGCCTTCTCTATCGTTGGTCTTGCTAATATGAAGATTTTAGGTCTTACAGATGCTAATGTAAATGTAAATGGTGGTGCAGTATCCTTAGGACATCCTTTAGGATGTAGTGGTGTACGTATCCTGATTACGTTACTGAATGTATTAAAACAAAACAACGGAAAACTAGGAGCTGCTGCGATATGTAATGGTGGTGGTGGTGCTTCTGCCATCATAATAGAAAACCTATAGTACGCCCTACCTTCCTATATGAAATACGGAATTTGTCATTTGAGTAGCATCCCGATGCGATTAGAACCTTCTGATCCTAGTGAGATGGTGAATCAGCTTCTTTTTGGAGAAGTCTTTAAGGTGCCTGAAAAAAGGAAATCTTGGAGTCGGATTCGCTTAGCGCATGATAATTATGTAGGTTGGATTGATAATAAACAATATAGAGAGATTAGTGAAGAGGAGTACGCTTTCGCGAAAGCGCAAACTCCTTCACTCATCTCAGACCCCGTACAGTTCGTGTCTGACGCCCACGGACATTTACATACCGTCCTTTTGGGTGGATGTGTGCACACCCTTTCGCTTTTGAACTGTACCTATGAAGGACCGAGTACCTCAGGCAAAAAGGATAAAAGTCAGCTGATAGAAACTGCATTACAATTCCTGAATACTCCTTATTTATGGGGAGGTCGTACGCCTTTTGGCATTGATTGTTCTGGATTTACACAAATGGTGTACCGCTTAAATGGTCACCGACTTTTACGCGATGCCTCAGAGCAAGCCACACAAGGTGAAGCATTAAGTTTTATAGAGGAAAGTGAACCTGGTGATCTTGCCTTTTTTGATAATGTGGAAGGTGCCATTGTACACGTAGGCCTCATCATGGAAGACAACTACATTATACATGCCCACGGCGAGGTACGTATAGATCGCCTAGACCACTCAGGCATCTATAACGTACACCAAAAGAAACACACGCATAAATTACGTGTGATTAAGAAGGTGGTGTAAAACGACTACTTCCCTACTCTATTAATACATATACTGTCACTTTGATTGCCCTCGAGAACGATACACGATAAAACAAATATCTGTCAAGGCATAATAACATCAAAACAATTTTGGTAAAAGAAATGAGGCTTTAAAGAAAATCTAACGGACTTCGGGTTTCTAAAATACTACGCTGTGACACCTGTGTGTATATCATTGTCGTTTTAATATTATTATGCCCTAAAAGTACTTGTATACGTCTTAGGTCTGTTCCGCTATCTAGAAGATGAGTAGCATATGCATGTCTCAAGCTATGAAGTGTTACTTGCTTTGTGATCTTTGATCGTTTTAATGCTTGCTTGAATACACTTCTAAGGCTAGCAGGAGTGTACTTTGCTCCATTACGACCTTCAAAAAGGTATTTTTGTGGGCGGTGTTTTTTATAATACTTCCTTAGGTAAGGTTTTAAACTTTCTGGAAAAGGTAAAAGACGATCTTTTCTCCCTTTCCCTTGTTTTATAAATATAGTATTGCGGTCACCATCTAAATGTTTTATTTCCAAATCCAAGAGTTCACCACTACGTAAACCCAAAGCATATAAAGTGGTAAGCATGGCTTGATGTTTAAAATTAAATGTTTGATCCAATAGCGATTTTACCTCTTGAGCAGATAGTATTTCTTGCAGTACTTTTTGAGG
>CAKZKZ010000139.1 GCA_937124495.1 uncultured Dokdonia sp.
AAAGAACTTATTCTTTGCTTTTAACTTTGGTAGTTATACATCTGAAGATCAATTCAATGATGATGGAGATTTAATCTCTTCTGGTCTTAATCAGTTCTTAACTGGACAAAATTCAGATGTATTCCAACATGGGTATTCTTTAGTAGGAGATGGTACGGTAGGTGATGAGTCTGCGGGATCTGCAGATTTCGGAACATTCCAAGCAGGATTCTATGTACAAGATGAAGTTCAAGTTGCAGATAACTTTAAGTTAACAGCAGGTCTTCGTGTAGATCTTCCTTATTGGGAAGATGGAACAGCAAATTCTGATTTTAATAATCGTACTATTCCTTTATTACAAGCAGAAGGAAAAGATTTACAAGGTGCTAGAGTAGGACCTAATGTAAATGTAAGTGCTCATATTGCACCTCGTATCGGATTTAACTGGGATGTATTTGATAACAACACAACACAAGTACGTGGAGGTATTGGAGTATTTACTTCAAGATTACCTTTAGTATGGCCTGGAGGAACGTATAACAATAATGGTGTAACTGGAGGATTTAGTTTCCTTTTTGGAGAGCCTTTCCAATCAGATGTTAACCAACAAACTCAAGTTGTTCCAGCTGGTTCAGGAGGAGTAGGTGGAAATATTGATCTTTTTGCTGAAAACTTCAAATTACCTCAAGTATCTAAATTTAATGTTGCTGTAGATCAACAATTACCAATATGGGGATTAGTTGCTACTGCAGATTTTACATATACTGATGTTTTAAATGATATTAAATATGAGAACTTAAACTTAAGAGGGCCTGCAGGATCTTATATAGGAGCAGATAATAGACCTTTCTATGATCGTCGTGATGAGATTGATGATACATATGGAAGAATTATCTTAGCATCAAACACGAATGAAGGATATGCTACAAACGCATCCCTTACTATAAGAAAGCCATTTGCAAATGGTTTCCAAGGACAAGTAACATACGCATACGGAGATTCTAGAAAAGTATTTGATGGTACATCTTCTCAGAATAGTTCTCAATGGAGAAACATTCAAACTGTAAATGGTAAGAATTCTGATATTCCATTATCTCGTTCTGATTTTGCTTTAGGAAGTCGTATTTCTGCAAATGCCTCTTACGAGATTGCGTACGGAGGAGAATTTGGAGGAAAGACTACTATTGGTGTTTTCTATGAAGGAGCACAGTCAAGTCCTTATAGCTTTACTTATAGAGAAGGGCGTGATCTTTTAAATGATGATTCTAGAGATAATGCATTAATATATGTTCCAGCAAACGCAAGTGAGATTAACTTCTCAGGAGATGCTACAGAGCAAGCACAACAGTGGGAGCGTCTTAACTTCTTTATTGAAAATGATGATTACTTAAAATCACGTAAAGGAGAGTATGCAGAACGTAACGGATCTAGAGGACCTTGGAATCACGTTGTAGATTTAAAGTTCTTACAAGATATCTATTTCAAGTCTGGAGAGAAGAAGCACACATTACAATTATCTTTTGATATCTTCAACTTTACAAACTTGATTAATAAAGATTGGGGTGTTCGTAACTTTGTACGTAGTAATGTTCAACCATTACAAACGGTTTCTACTTCAGATGATACACCAGTATTTAGTTTTGTAGATAGTGTTCTTGAGTACGATGCAGAAGGAAATCCAACGGGTCTTAATACAGAAGAAGTTGATGATTTCGGTCTTCAGTCTTCAAGATGGCAAGCACAAGTTGGAGTACGTTATATCTTTAACTAATCCATAGCTACTATATATTTTCACAGTAGTGAAAATTTTAAAACCGACACTAGTAATAGTGTCGGTTTTTTGGTTTAAAATCCCCTATCTTTGAGTAGTTATTATTTAAACCCGTATTACGCAATAGAAAATCTATTCCGTCTTGAATATGCTGCAAAATATATCACTGCACTACGTTTTTGAGTTTAACCATAGCGGTGCTATGCTAAAACTCAGAAAATGTCATATTTTATTGCTTCTTCAAGACTCATCACGAAGTTCTATTGCATAATCCAAGTTAAACACATACCATTATGTATTCTACGATTCAATTTGTACACTCTATGTGGGCCTATCTATTGCTTGCAGTATTGGTGGTTACAACAATTAATTCACTTGCTAAGTTCTTTGGGAAAAAGGAATATGGAGCAAAAGATATGCGTCTAGCACTTTTTACATTAATTACAATGCACCTTCAATTTTTAATAGGATTGGTGTTGTTTTTTGTGTCTCCTAATGGACTTAATGCCATTACTACAAATGGTATGGGAGGATTGTCTAGCGCTGCTCGTAAACTTGCTGTAGAGCATCCTACATTAATGATTATTGCTGTTGTACTCGTTACAATAGGATATTCTAAACATAAGAAACAACGTTTGTCTACGCCTAAGTTTAAGAAACTAGCGATATTTTACACCCTTGCATTGATTGCTGTACTTGCTATGATTCCTTGGAATCAATGGTTTTAAATGTGTAAAAAAAACACAAAAAAAGGGAAGATGTTTTTACGTTTTCCCTTTTTTTGTTTTTGGTGAGTACACTACTTCGGCAAACTCAACATACCATTTCGCGAAAGCGTGTATAAGATATTTAGTTTTCTAAAACCTCTTTGATAAGTATAATATACACTGGAAAATGATCACTATATCCTCCCGTATAACCACCATTAGCAAAGCTGCGATATGGATATCCTTTATAACGACCCTTAGGGGTACTTAGGTAGTTTTCGTTATAAATACCGGCCTTAAAGTATCTATAGGAGCTATACTCTTTACGAAGTAAGGGTTCTGTAATTAAGATTTGATCAAAAAGGTTCCAATTATCTCTATAGGCTAGTGTTCCTAATCCCTTTTTAAACATAGATTCCATAGGGTTGTAGATCATCTTCTCTTTTACTTTGTCTTTATTGCCTTGTGCTTTTAATACTTTTTTTACACTTGGACTTGTAGGGTCATCATTAAGGTCTCCCATGGTAATGATCTTTGCATAGGGATCATTACTTTGCAAACTGTCTATGATTTTTTTGTTAAGGGTAGCAGCAGCCATACGTTTTTTACGACTACGGGCTTCTCCACCAGAACGGGAAGGCCAGTGGTTGACAATGATGTGAATCATGTCACCATCTAACAATCCAGAAACAAGGAGTTGATCACGGGTGTACTTGCGTTTTTTAGCATCTTCATTCGTGTAAATAATAAGTTCGTGTTTACTTATATTTATAGGTGTAAATAATGCTTTTTGATACATAAGAGCGACATCAATTCCTCTTCTGTCTGGAGAGTCAAAATGTGCAATCCCATACTCTTTATGGAGTAATTGTGGATCATTAGCAAGGTCTTCTACTGTTTTCCTATTTTCTATTTCGGCTAGACCAATAATAACCGGAGTGTTTTTTGTGATATCCTGCCCTATCTCTGAAATAACACGCGCCATTTTCTGAACCTTATCTGCATAGATAGCATCTGTCCAATGGTCTTTTCCATCAGGAGTGCGGTCATCATCAAATGTAATAGGATCATTTTCTGTATCAAAGAGGTTTTCTACATTATAAAATGCGATGGTGTGTGGCTTGTATGTTTTTTGATCTTGCGCTTTCGCGAAAGCAAAAAATAAAAGGAGAACGAAAAATAAAGACCTTCTTAAATACATTAGAATAGGTTGGTTTTTTTAAGAAAATTAGAATTTCTCAAGCTAAAGGTAATGAATCCATTGAAAATGAGTACATTTGGGTGTAATGTAAAAATCTTATGCGGGATTTATGATTAAGTAAACCCTCATGAAGTACGTTATTCTTAAATTTTTGCTGGCTTTGCCCATGCTATCTGTGATTGCTCAAACGTCTGTAAAAGGAACAGTAATTGACAGAATTACCTCAAATAACTTATCAGATGTACATGTTCTATTAGAAGGAACAAATCTAGCTACACAAACAGATGTGGTTGGTGCATTTATTTTACATCAAGATGTGTCTATAGGAGATCAAATTCTTAGTATCTCAAAAGAAGGATATATTACTCGACGCTTTCCTAGTGTTATCTATGAAGGAAAAGTACTAGATCTAGGAGAAGTAACTCTTGATGTAGATGTTGCGCAAGAGCAAGAATTAAATGGCCTTATTTCTTTGTCTGATAATGATCTCAATGGAGAAGATGATGATATAAGGGGGTTTACTATTTCTGGATTGCTCTCTGCCGGAAGAGATACTTTTTTAAGCGCTGCCGCTTTTGATTGGAGTGCTACATTTTTTAGGCCTAGAGGACTTGATAATGCCAATGGTAAATTACTTATCAATGGTATGGAGATGAACAAGCAATTTAATGGACGTCCACAATGGGGAAATTGGGGCGGGCTTAATGATGTACAACGTAATCGTGAGTTTACAGCAGGACTTTCTGCAAATGAATATTCTTTTGGAGGTTTGGCTGGTGCTACAAATATTATAATGAGAGCATCCCAATATCGTAAAGGAGGTCGTGTTTCTTATGCAACCGCAAATCGATCGTATGAAGGTCGTGTGATGGGTAGTTACAGTTCAGGACTTCGTGTAAGCGGGTGGGCGTTTACATTTCTTATTTCTAGACGTTTTGGGAATGAAGGATATATAGAAGGGTCTTTGTATGATGCAAATTCGGTTTTTGCATCTGTAGAAAAGAAATTTAATGATAATCACAGTCTTAATTTTACATCTATATACACACCTAATAGAAGAGGTCGTGGTACAGCATTGACACAAGAAATTTTTGACCTTAAAGGAAGACAATACAATCCTTTTTGGGGGTTACAGGACGGTGAAATACGTAACACGCGTATTAGAGAAATAGAAGAGCCTATTTTGATGTTAAATCATACGTGGGATGTTTCTGAAAAGACAACGATTCATACAAACATTGGCTATCAAACTGGAACGATAAAAAATAGCCGAATAGATAATAACGGGACAACACTTGTGGAGTCTAATGGGCAGCAATTCTTTGCCGGGGGAGCACGTAATCCTTCGCCTGATTATTATCAATTACTACCCAGTTTCTTTTTGCAAGATGAAAATCCAAGTGCTATTGACTTTCAAAATGCCTTTCTAGCACAAGAAGAGCTTGTAAACAATGGACAATTTGATTGGAATCTATTGTATGAAGGTAATGCTACTTTAAGAGCGCAAGGTAAAAATGCGTTGTATATTCTTCAAAATGATGTTATAGAAGACAATCAGTTACAGGCAAATGTCATTGTACATAGTCCCATTACAGATCATATCACGTTTAATGGAAATGTGAGTTACCGTACGTTAAGTAGTGAGAATTATGCAGAAGTTGAAGATTTACTTGGAGCTACTGGGTATCTAGATGTAGATAACTTTACCGAAGCGGCATCTGAAGATGCATCTGGTATCATCTCTACAGATAATGCACAAAGTGATGTACGTAACCCTAATAGAATTGTAGGAGAGGGGGATCGTTACAAGTATAATTATGAGATACATGCAGATGTTGTATCTGGTTTCGCGCAAGCGCAATTTAAGTACAATAAAGTTGATTTTTATATTGGAGGTACTGTGACGCAAACGACTTATCAACGTAACGGGTTATTTGAAAATGGAAACTTTCAAAACAAAGAAGGAGCGATTGGCTCTTTTGGTGCTAGTGAAACGTTAAGTTTTTTTGCAGGAGGATTCAAAGGAGGATGTACGTATAAAATTACAGGGCGTCATATACTAGGTGTTAATGGGGGATATTATGCCAATGCCCCTACGATACGTAATTCTTTTGTAAATGCACGTCAAAATAATGAAGTAGTAGAAGGAGTAGAGCCTGAACAAACACAATCTGTAGATGTAAGCTATATGTACAGATCGCCTATCGTAAAAGGTAGATTGACGGGCTATTATACAGGGTTTGAAAAAGGAACTGATATAGGATTTTACTTTACAGAAGATCTAGGAGGTTTAGGAAATGATGGTAATGCTTTTGTACAGGAAGTAGTCACAAATATAGGAAGGCGTAATATGGGTGTAGAGCTTGGTATTGAAGCGCAAGTATTACCTACACTTAAATTAAAGGCAGCTGCTAGTGTTGGACAGTATACATATACAAATAATCCTAGTTTGTATTTGCGAAGTGATGATTTTGAAGGAGCATTACGCTTTGGAGACGGAACCACCCTCTTAGAAGGTGTACACGTCGCTGGAGGCCCTGAAAGAGCTTTTCAATTAGGTTTTGAATACAGAGATCCTAGTTTCTGGAATATTGGAGTAACCACCAACTATTTTTCGAATGCTTATATCGATGTAAGTAATTTAACGCGTTCTACAAATTTTATAACGGACAGTGATGGATTGCCTATAAATGATTTTGATGCAGGAATTGCTAGAGAATTATTAAAGCAACAAGAGTTTGATGATTATTTCTTAGTCAATATTACAGGAGGGAAATCATGGAGGGTGGGAGGTTATTTTTTAGGCTTTTTTGCAACGATAAATAATGTATTGGATCAACAGTATGTTACAGGAGGTTTTGAACAATCCCGTAATGGCACTTATAGAAATGTACGCGATGATCAAGCAAGAGAAAATGGAGCTGTATTTGGACCCAGGTTTTTCTTTGGAAACGGAACTACATACTATGCCAACTTTTACATTCGCTTTTAATTACGGTGCGATAGCCAAGAATTTAATTCTGCTAGGCTTGCTTTGAAATGGGAATGATAATGTCCTATTGATACCTAGATATGCTTGCCCCGAAGTCGTTCATTTAAAAACATCAAGAAATTATACAATTATGAAAACAAAAAAAATAAAACGATTATTTACAATCTTATTTGCCTTGGTAGCGCTCGTATCTTGTGTGAAAGATGATGACTTTTCTGTGCCAGAATTAGAGACTGGAGTTGTAGAAATAGAAGGGCAAAGTGTGAGTGTTAGTAGTGTTGCTGGACAAGTAGCTCAGGTTATTGAAAATGGAAATGAGACATTTACATTTGATGAAGTCGATACGTTTATAGAAGGATATGTGATATCTAGTGATGAAGGAGGTAATTTTTTTGAAGAATTTATCATTCAAGATCGTCCAGAGAATCCAGTGGCTGGTATCAGAATTTTAATAGATGTGAATCCTCTATTTACGAGTTATGAAGTAGGAAGGAAAGTCTTTGTGCGATTAGAGGGTCTTACAGTTGGTATTGTTAATGGAGTTCTCTCATTAGGAATTGAAGAAGGAAATTCTATTGGTAAGATTCCACCATCTATGCAAAATGATGTGATTGTAAGAAGTGATGAAGTCGTAGAAATTGTCCCGTTTCCACTTTCTTTTTGTGATTTTTCTAATGATAAAACTAACTTGTTTATAGCTCTTCATAGTGTTCAGTTTAATGTAGACGAGGTGATTAATAATCAAAAAACGTATGCTTCAGAACCAGAAGATCAGTTTGATGGTGAGCGTGTATTGGAAGATTGTGTAGGTGGAGGTAGCACCATCTTGAGTACGAGTACTTTCTCAGACTTTAAAGCAGTATCACTTCCAGCTGGAAGCGGAACGGTGAACGGAGTATTGACAAAAAACTTTTTTGGAGAGGTCTTTAATGTCGCTATTAATGATCCAGGGGATGTTGTGTTTACAGAGGGAGGTCGTTGTGATTTATGTGGACTTGCAAATGAGATAGGAA
>CAKZKZ010000140.1 GCA_937124495.1 uncultured Dokdonia sp.
ATTATAAAATAAGCCCTTTTTGGGCTTATTCTCTTTTAGTCAAGTATCAGAATTATCCCTACATCTCAAGTGAAGAGACGTATTGAATGTAAGATGTTATATTTTTTCGCTTAAAGCGAAAAAATACGCAGTAGCATACTCACTAAAATAACCACTTCCCTCAAGCAATCGTCTTGTTACCTCATTCCCTCTTTATATACGGCTAAGGGATACTTAAGTTTGAGTAAACAAAAACATATATATTATGAAAACACGATCAATTACCATGCAACAGAACGTTTTAAAAACGATAATGGCTTTGGGCTTTGTGATGCTATTAAGTCTTTTGACAAACCCAATGAATGCTCAAACCGCAGAAAAAACGGTCACAGGTGTTGTAAGATCTACCGATGGAGTTGTACCCATGGCCACGGTGATATTAAAAGGAACTCAAATATGGGTTTCTTGTGATGAAAATGGGGAGTTTACATTTCCACAAAAACTAAAGGAAAACGATGTCCTAGTTGCAAGTTCGTTAGGGTACAAAGATGCTGAAGTAATCATTACAGGCAATGCTACATTTATTGAGCCTTTTTTAGCAGATATTCCTTTAATCATTATTGGGGATTTAAGAACCAAACCTACTGAGAAAGCGTCAGGCATTCACAAGAAGTAAATCTTCTTTTCTATGAGAAATTGTATTCTTTTAGTGCTCTTCTCCTTTATACTTCCTTTGCAAGCACAGCGTGCTGATTTTAAAGAAATTAATTTCGCGAAAGCGGAAAACATTGCAGATCGATATAAAGGAGAATCACTTACAAATATATCTGGACTCGTCTATGGATTGACCTCCCAACTGGACACCGAAGCAGCACGTTTTAGAGCCATCTATTATTGGGTAACACATAATATTACGGGAGATTATGATTTGATGTATAGAAATGAACGTACGCGTAAAAAATTAATAAATGACCCTGAAGGTTTACGTCTATGGAATGATCAATTTAAAAAAGAGGTCTTTACAAAATTACGCTACGACAAAGAAACACTTTGTACTGGGTATGCTTATCTCATCCAGGTAATGTCTGAGTTAGTGGGTTTAGAATGTAAAATCATAGATGGATACGCTGCAAGTGATCTAAAAAAAAATACATTAGGTATCCCAAATCATTCTTGGAATGCGATCAAACTAGACGGAAAATGGTATTTGTGTGATGCGACTTGGTCAGCTGGTTATACCGATATGTCCTCCTTTTTGTTTGAATTTGATTATGATAATTCCTACTTCTTAATGAAACCATCTGAGTTTATCAAAACACATCAACCACTAGAGAAGAAATGGTCACTGTTGCTTGAGCATACAAATCGTTAGATAACCTAATGATTATAATGTAAAATGGGATTCGTGTGAACACGAACCCCATTAAATATTTACTTCTTATTATTTTGGCCATGTTGGAGAATAAATTGCAAATCTTGTTATGCGATTTTGACTATCAAGAACACCCCAAAAACTTGCTCCATAGGCAACTCCAGCGCTTGCAGCCTCCACACTCCCTTCACAATTAGGCGCAATACTGTACTGACCAGGATTTATACTTCCAGTTCCATAGACTCCGACTGAAAAATGACCTTGATTTGGATAGATTAATGCTAATTTACCTTGTACATACGTTTCTCCTGCTGTTTCTTGTGCTTTTACACCATCAACTGGAGCATGACTAATATTTTCCATAATTATTATAGTTTAATTTTCCTACTCTATTTTTAAAGGCTTTTCGGATTTCGCCTATTAGTTCAAAGCATACAGGTAGCTACTTGATCGATCGTATTGTTTTGAATCTGTTACAAATATCAATAAGTATATCGTGCTGCTTAAGAGTAGATTAGCCTGTCTTCTAAAATCAGGCTGAAGTACGGGGTCTTTATGAGACCGCATCTTAGTATCTATATAGGTAGTAACTTTCTATATATGTAACACGACTTCCATTCTAAGAAATGGAGTCATCTTCATGATTTTTTAGGTACATAGTACAGGCAATTTAACGGGAATCACTAGGTAATTCAACCTGTTTTGAGTGTGGAAACGTTTTTATTATATGCTTATATAGTACTTTCAAGCTGAAAAACATATTAACTCTAAACTAACTAATCATGAAACCAATTATTCAATATTCCGTTTTAATTGCGATAGCATTCACTTTATTTGTGTCGTGTAATCAAAAAAAAACTACTAAAGATGATTTAGATACAACTGATATAGCAATAATCAAAGACAATGTTCACTATGATTCCTATAAAATAACAGATAAAGATTCAGCAATAGAAGCGCTAAAAAGATATAGGGATTACATAGAATTAGTCAAAAAAAATCTTGACCCTACCAAATTCTCTGATATAGATCATAGACTAAATTATGGATCTGAATCATTTTCTAAAGAGCTCATAGAGATTTTAGCAAACAAAAAGCTAATGGACAATGGTAATAAAGTAATTGATAATGAGATTGATGATACTGATAGGTTATTTTTAATGAATGCTATTAGACCAAAAATTTGTGAGAATGGAGAGAAGATCGACGGAGAGTTTGTAACTGAAATTATTTATATTCTGCAAACAGAAAAAATTGAAGGAACTGGTACAACATATGATCATATGTATTTCGATTTTACGCAACCATGCCCTAATGGTTGTCCAAAAGGTATTTCTAACTTAGTTTATCCTACAATTAGTTGTGATGCTATAAAATAAACCAAATGGATACAAACGCTACATTACATACTATGTACTCTTATACAGTAAAAATTACATTATTAATTCTTTTAATAAATGTAGCGTTTTGTATTTTCCAACGAAAAAAATTAAATATTCCATTTAAACGGTTATTGTACTTTCTTATTTGGAATCTATTTATTGAAACGCTGGCATTTATATGTATAAAATTAGAATATAATAATTTACCCTTATTACATATCTATACCTTAGGTGAATTTCTTTTACTATCGTATTTCTTTAAAGTCTTAGTTGACAAACCTACCTTTTTAAAAAAGGGCTTTACATATTTTATAGTAGCAGGAAGTCTATTTATTATAGCTAATTCTGTTTTTTTTCAACCTATTTTTGGTTTTAATACGTTTGCAAAAACCTTTGTTCAGGTAATCATTATTAGCTATGCCATCCTGTATTTTTACAATCTTGTAGAGAATCCTTTATTCTCTCTACAAGTATCCAAAAGTTTACGTCTGGTTAATTCGGCGATACTTGTCTATTATTCTGGGAGTTTATTTATATTTATGTGTAGCAATGTTTATTTAGAGAATATGGAAATATATGTTCCGTTTTGGGCTTTTAATGCCCTCTTAAATTTTCTTTTTCAGTTGCTTATCTTAGTAGGATTATGGAACGTATTTTACAAGAAAAAAGTTTTATGACGCTCATGATTATAGGCATTCTCATTATGCTTGCCTTTGCATTAGCCTTTGTTCTTTTTGTGAATTACTCTCAAAAAAAGATCTTGAAAAAACAAATGCAGCTCCAGAAACTGGATTATGAGCATCAAGAAGAATTATTGCATGCGACTATTTTAACTCAAGAAAAAGAAAGACATCGAATTGCAAAAGATTTACACGACGATATTGGATCAAAACTCAATATCATCTTTTTAAATATTTGTCGTCTCAAAAAACATGAAAAAGCACACGCAGATATTGGAGTTATTACAGAAGAAGTAACGGCAGTGATTAATACCACTATAGACTCGATACGATATATCTCCCATGAGTTACTCCCTCCTACCTTAGAAGATTTTGGACTCGCAGAAACCATTAGAGAATTACAACATAGTTTTAACACGGCTGGAAATATTCATATTGATTTTACTACCGCAGATACTGAACATAAGATTGATAATTCTTTAATTGAATTAAACCTTTTCAGGGTATTACAAGAGCTTATTAATAATTCTATGAAACATGGGAAAGCAACTGAAATTGACATCAATTTATCTGTTGAAAAATCAGTAATCACGTTCATGTATACCGATAATGGTGTTGGTTTTGATAGTACAAAAATGGAAGCTAAAAAGGGGCTTGGTATGAAAAATATAGAAAGTAGAATGTGTATTATTAATGCTACCTACGAATTAACATCTTCTCTAGGAGAAGGAACTCAGATCATTATCACCATCCCACGTATGGATCAAACTCACATTTAAAAACATTCATTATGAATACTATTTCTATTGCTATTGCCGATGACGAAACGTTATTCAGAAGGGGAATGAAATTAATATTAGATGACTACCCTAGGTTTCAAGTAAATTTCCAAGCAGCCAACGGCGTTGATTTATTGGATAAGCTAAGTACTGCTGAAACACTTCCAGACATTTTATTATTGGATTTAAAAATGCCAAAAATGAATGGAATAGAAACGGCAAAAATACTCCAGAAGAAATATCCTGACGTAAAAATTATTGTGATCTCTACGCATTTTAGTAGAGCCTTTATCATTAATATGATTGAATTATCTGCCGTAGCGTACTTACCTAAAAACTCACAAATAACAGACGTTGTAGAAACTATTGAATCTGTACATAAGAATGGATTTTATTACAACAACGAAGTGTTAACCATTATTAGAGAGAATATTATCTCTAAAAAAAAGCCTAAAGCTCAATTCTCGTTAGAACTCACCAATAGAGAAAAAGAAGTGTTGCAATTAATTTGCGAACAACACACAGCCCCAGAAATAGCAGAAAAACTATTTATAAGTGCTAGAACGGTAGATGGGCATCGTAACAACCTTTTATTAAAACTGAATTGTAGGAATGTCGCTGGATTGGTTGTTTTAGCGCTTCAACATGAGTTAGTGGATATTCCTGTAAAGTAACACAAAAATACTAGGAATACCATGAGTAGTCACCTAGCCTATTAATACTCCCACTGTCGCTTTTTATTAAGCTCTTCTTCCTTTTCAAGTTCTTCTGCAGGAATTACTTTAAGGAAAGATGGATGCTGCTCAATGGCATATTCTAGTTGTTCTACAATCTTTTCTACAGAGTCATTTTCATAATCAATGACCAGAGGTTCCTTGATTTCAAAAGTTTGTAAAATATTACGCTTTTTGATACGTAATCCCTTTTTGTCAAAACTACGTCTAAAACCATCAATTACAATAGGAACAACCACAGGTTTGTATTGCTTAATGATATGTGCAGTTCCTTTTCGAATAGGTTTCCAAGGTTTTGTGGTTCCTTGAGGAAAAGTAATCACCCAGCCATCATCAAGCGCTACTCCAATATTTTCTGTATCCTGAAAATTCACTTGACGTTCGATTTCCTTCCCTTTTTCACGCCATGTTCTACTGACTGTAATTGCACCTGCGTAGGCAAGAATACGAGGTAACAAGCCACTTTTCATAGTCTCTCCTGCGGCTACATAATACAGGTTTAATTTAGGCTTCCATAGGTATCCTATATTCTTAATAGAATCATCTCTCCCGCTAAGACTTGCATTAAACACATGAAACATCGATACAACATCTGCAAAATACGTTTGGTGATTGGAAACAAATAAAACGTTAGTGCCCTGTAGATTTCTTAAAACATCAGACCCCTCTATTTGTAACTCGTTAAAGCCTCGATACCGCCTGTGCGTTAATGCACCCGCGATACGAATAAGCCATGTTTTTAAGAAAAGTATATGTCCGAATGGATTCGTTTTAAATATCCCCATGTATAGTATTAAATAAATCTCTACTGTAAAGACAGAACTGCAAAGATACAAAACCTTCTTATTCTTGACCAGAAAGTAATAAGACCTTTACTTCGCTAAGCATCATTGCTGTAGCTCCCCAAACGACATGATCATTTAATAAGAACGCAGGAACATCTATATCATCCATATACGAAGTAGACATCTTTTTACTAATAATAGCAGTATCTGATAAGAAATCTTCCAAAGTCACTTCGATAAGACCTTCTACTTCTTCTTCCTGAGGAACAAAATCTAAAGAGGAAGTACTATATCCCAAAAATGGATAGACACTAAAATTACTTGGCGGAATATAACTGGTTGTCATCTCCTTTACAACGGTAATTTTATCTCTAGCAATACCTATCTCTTCTTCGGTTTCTCGTAAAGCAGTATCAAGCATATCGATATCATCTACCTCTACTTTCCCGCCTGGAAATCCTACTTGATTAGAATGTACACCTTTATACGTTTTTCTAAGGATTAAAATCATTCTTGCCATATCATCCTGATCTGGATAAAAAAGCACCATCACCCCCGCTTTACGAGGATTCAACTTTTCTATATCCAAATGACTAAACTCTTTCACACGCTCCATAGGTGCCATCATAAATTGTGCTTTTTTACCTGGTAATGGCAAATTGCTTATTTTTGAAAGTAATCGTAAACACGTATCAAATTTCATGTATGTATAGGTCTATTATTCTTTTATTTTTACTATCCATTTGCTTCAGTTGTCAAGATACTAAATCTACAAAAAAAGAGACACCTCAAGCTCCTGTAATTATAGACACCCTCTCAAAAAAAGGAGCCCCAGAAGAGACAGCTCCAAAAAGCCCCAAAGGCACCCCTGGAAATCCTATGATTGCTTCTCAAGCAGAGTTAAAACCATTTTTAAAAAAATATGGTGAAGAAAATCCAGAAACTAAAATTCGAATAGAAAATCGTTTTGGGGTAATTGAAGTAGAACTCTTTAAAGATACACCGCTTCATAGAGCCAATTTTATTATGCTCGTAAAAAGTGGTTATTTTAATACCACACAGTTTCATCGAGTATCCCCAGATTTTGTGGTACAAGGTGGTAATAATGACACAAAAACGACGGCTCGTAATCGACAAGGTATTGGACGATATTTATTACCTAATGAAGCTAAAAAAAAATATCCACACATACGTGGTGCCTTTTCAGCAGCGAAGTATAGTGATCAGAATGTAAGTAAAGCCTCCTCCCCTTTTGAGTTTTTTATTGTGCAATCACATCGCGGTGCGCATCACATAGACGGAGAGCACACTGTTTTTGGAAGAGTCACTAAAGGCATGAGTGTGGTAGATAAAATGAATAAAGTATCTGTAGATGGAACGGAATGGCCAGAGGAAAACATTTATATGAAAGTAGAGATTATTGAGTAGCTATTAGTCGTTAGCCGGTAGCTGTTAGACGTTAGCTAAATTATTGTTTCGCTTTCGCGAAAGTAAAACAACACTCCTCACCTCAATAAGAAGAAACAGAAATTGAAGCTAAAAACGCTCCTCTAAAATCCTTTTAAAACTATCGCCTAAAAGCTAATGACTTATAAATTGTTACAAAAAATAGAGTACTACTCTAAAATAGAACAATACTCTATTTCTCCCCTCCGTCTGTATGTCGTACCTCCATACATCCACCTCCCCTCGTTGAGGTGAGGAGCTTTTTTACTTTCGCGAAAGCGAAATAAACTAACGACTACCGACTAAGAGCTACCGTCTAAAAGCTAAGGGCTAAAAGCCAACAGCTAACGACTAATAGCTAAGAGCTAACAGACTCCAAATTCTCCACTCGCTGTAATAACGTGGGATGTGAGTAATTGAGTTGTACGTATAATGGATGGGGCGTGAGGTTACTTAAACTACTTTTGGATAACTTTTTAAGCGAACTAATCAGTGGTTTGGCTTCGTACGTTTCGGCAGCATAATTATCTGCTTCATATTCATGCTTTCGCGAAAGCGCACTCATAAAAAATCCCGTCACTGCCGAAATAGGCGTATATAAAATTCCAAATACCACTAGACCCACGTGAAAAGAGGGCTTAGACACCCCTACCGCTTCGGCAATAATAGGTTGCGCTAAACATAAAGAAAATAGCCATAAGGTCACCCCTGTAATACCAACAGAGAGTAAAAGGTTGGTGATGACATGCTTTCGTTTGTAATGACCAACCTCATGTGCTAGTACAGCCACAATTTCTGTATCCTCTAGATCATTAATTAACGTATCGTATAAGGTGATTCGTTTTTCGCGCCCAAGGCCAGAGAAATAAGCATTTGCTTTGGTGCTTCGTTTGGAACCATCAATCGTAAAAATATTGGTGAGATTAAAACCTACTTGAGATGCATAGGTTTCTATTTGTGCCCGTAATTCACCTTTTTCTAAAGGAGCTTGTTTGTTAAATATAGGCACAATCAAACGCGCATAAAACATATTCATAAATACCGAAAACAACGTAATGACACCCCATGCATATAACCAGAACATACTTTGTGTGGCTTCATAAATCCAAATAATTAATGCCAATAAACCACCACCTATGACTATACCCATACCCCATCCTTTGATTTTGTCTACAAAAAAAGTAATAGGTTTCATTTTATTAAAGCCAAATTTTTCTTCTATCACAAACGTATTATAATACTCAAAAGGCGTTGTAAGGATATCACTCGCGAGCATAATGACACCAAAAAAGATAAAGGCGACACCAATAGGGTGTTCAGTAAATGTACGTGCCCATTGATCTACGATTGCAAAACCATCAAAAAAGAAAAAAGCCACTGTTAACAACAAACTAAAGGTTGCGGTATATGTCCCAAAACGATCTTTTGTTTTCTTATAAGCTTGTGATTTAAGATACTCCTCTTCATTATACACATCGTGTAATGCATCTGGAATAGGATCATTAAAATGTTTTGCATTAAGATACCCCATGATGAGATCTACCAAATAACTAATGACGAGAATGCCAATGATGATATAAAATAACGTTTGTGATGTCATAAGTGAATAAAAAATGAATTTGGGTATTCCTGTTTAAGAGTATGTTGTTTATAATGTCTCTGGCTTTCGTTTGCATTTTGAGGTTTCTGCCTTCGCGGAAACGAATTAAAACCCACGTTGTCGTTTTGCTTCAAAAGTAAGGATGCCTGCGGCGACACTTACATTCATACTGTCTATAGCGCCAGACATAGGGATGATAATATTTTGTGTGCTTGCTTCTCGCCAAGGTGTTGTTAATCCTGTCGCTTCGGTTCCTACGACAATTGCTGTCGCTTGCGTATAATCTTGTGTATGATAGGGTTGTGCTTCTTGTAAAATAGCACTAAAAACCTGAATGTTTTGCGCTTGTAAAAACGAAATCACATCGTCTGTAGATGCCATGGCGATTTGATTAGTAAATACACAGCCTACACTTGATCTGATGATATTAGGGTTATACAAATCAGTTTTAGGGTTTGCGATGATCACCGCATCTACCGCAGCAGCATCAGCGGTACGTAATAAAGCACCAATATTCCCTGGTTTTTCAGGGGCCTCAGCAATAAGCAATAACGGATTCTCTGGTAATTGTAACTCTTGTAAGGTGGTGTTTTTTGCTTTCGCGAAAGCGATTACAGACTCCGTACCATCTCGATAGGCAATCTTGCTATATACCTCGTCAGAGAGTGTTGTTACCGAAGCTTTTGGTAAAGAATTAATGAGTTCTTTTATAGGCATCGTTTCTATATGACTCTCCTTTACATATAATTCTGCAATTTGGTAGTGTCCAGATATAGCATGATGAATCTCACGCAACCCTTCAATAAGAAATGCGTCTTCTAACTGACGAGCCTTTGCTTTGGACTGCATCTTTATGAGTTTCTTAATGGTAGGATTTTGAGCGCTGGAAATGTGTTTTAACATAAATTACAAATACGATTTTACGAATAGCAAAGGTATTATAACTATTTTTACTTTTAAACTACTATACATGAATAAACTACTACTCTCGCTTTTTGTTTTTGGATGCTTTTATACAACACATGCTTCTTCTGTAGAAGCTATCGAAAATCCGCCTATAAATCTCTTTGTTTGTGATGACAATGATGATGGGTTTGCCATATTTGATCTTACTCAAAACGATGCGATTGTTCTGGGAACCCAAAATCCTACAGATTTCACAATTACGTATCACCTTTCTCAAGCAGATGCAAGTACAAATGTAGCTGCTCTAGCTAATGCAAATGCTTTTACAAGTAGTGATGCTACTATATTTGTACGTGTTGAGGAAGTCGCTAATACTGATCTATTTGAAATAGGGGTGTTTAATCTTTTTGTAAACCCCATTCCTCCTATAGTAATTCCATTACCTGATCTTGAACTATCTACTGATGGTACTAATCAAGCTGTGTTTGATCTTACAATTAATGAATCTGCTATTTTAGGTAGTTTAGATCCAACTCTTTATGGAATAACATATCATGAAAGTCAACTTGATGCAGATAGTGATACTCTTCCTATTGGTGATCCATCAAATTATTTAGTAGCATCTCCTGGAGGAGTTATTTGGGTACGATTAGAAAATATAAATACGGGATGCGCTTCTATTGCTTCCTTTAATCTTACGATCGTTACTATCCCTATTCAACCTGCTCCTTTTGAGCTTTGTGATGACATAGAAAGTGGTAGTGATAGTGATGAACTATCTATTTTTGATTTATCTAGTCGCAATGATGAAATAACAGGAGGTAATCCTGATTTTATAGTGAGTTATCATTTAACAGAATCTGATGCAAACTCAGGGACGCCTACTCTACCCAATATGTATCAAAATGTAGTTCCTGCATCTCAAACTATTTGGGCTAGAGCAGAAAATATAAATACTGGGAGTTTTGGAGTTATAACCCTTACATTAATCGTAAACCAATTACCTTCTCCAAGTCCTATACCTGATGTTATGGTATGTGATGATAATGATGATGGGATTGGTTTTTTTGACTTACAATTGTTACAGGATGATATATTAAATGGAGAAACCTCTGCTTCTTTAAGTTTTCATGAGACATTAGAAAGTGCAGAATTAGGTACACCGGCTATTGATATAACGGTACCATATGCGAGTATTGCAAATCCACAAACTATTTATGTACGTGCTACAGATATAGATCTTCTTACAACTACAGAATGCTTTAGAATTATTACGATTACTTTAATTACAAATCCTATTCCGCTTATATCAACTCCATCAAATATAATCGTATGTAATGACGATAGTACTAATGATGACCCTATAGGTACAATATCTTTTGATCTTACTCTCAATACCGATATTTTAACTGGAGGTGATGATTCTTTAAATGTCACTTACTATGCGTCACTTGCAGATTTGAATAGTGATACGCCTATCATAACGCCCGAAGCATATACCAATATTACGAACCCACAAACCATACAAGTACTAGTTACATCTTCTGAAGGGTGCTTTTCACAAACTAATTTTGATATTGAAGTATTACCATTACCTAGTCCAGGTCAACCAAGTGATATCATCTCTTGTGACACTAATGATGATGGAGATGCAACCAATGGATTAGTTGAGTTTGATCTTTCTGAAACAGTCGCTATTATTGAAGGAGGAGAAAATGTTACGGTAACTATCTTTGATGA
>CAKZKZ010000141.1 GCA_937124495.1 uncultured Dokdonia sp.
AATTGCTTTTGTTACAGTGTATTAAATTGTAAAAACATCATATATTTATAATGCGCTCTCTTAAAAGAAATTTATTTCAAATCAAAAATTTGAATAATTTTAAACCAAAAAAAAATTATATGATAAATAAAAATAAATCAAGAAGGCAATTTTTAGAATTAGGTGTGAAAAGTGGTTTAGTTCTTCCTTTCTTAGGAACTTCTCTCTTGTCTTGCAATTCAAGTACAGAAGAGGCAAGACAATCTGGCAACCAAGCAATTAAAAAATTAAGTATTTTGATTTTGGGAGGTACTAGCTTTTTAGGACCAAGCCAAATTGCTTATGCTCTAGGAAGAGGGCATTCTGTCGCTACTTTTACAAGAGGCAAAACTAAACCGACGATTCATCAAACTCTTTTTGAGCAAGTAGAGCAATTAATCGGAGATCGCTCCAATGATTTAACTGCTTTAGAAAATCGAAAATGGGATGTCGTGATTGATAATTCGGGGCATGATGTCGAATGGGCTAGAACTTCTGCCGCGTTATTGAAAGAAAACGCGGATCTTTATTTGTTTACTTCCTCAACAGGCGTTTATTACCCTTACTTAGAAGGCAATATTAAGGAAGATAGAGTGCTATTAAAAAAAGAGCCAGAAGGTATTGAAGATGAAGAGTTAAAGTTAGAATATTGGTATGGTGTGATGAAGACTAACTCTGAAATTGCAATTAAAGAAGAATTTGGAGCTGATCGGACGATTATTGTTCGTCCGACTTATATGATTGGTCCAGGAGACAAATCCGATCGTTTTATTCATTGGCCTATCCGATTGAGTAAAGGAGGAGAAACTATTCTTCCTGGCAAAGCAAATGATCCAATACAATATCTAGATGTAAGAGATGCTGGTGAATGGATGATCCGATTGATAGAAGAGAAAAAAGTTGGAACATTTAATGCTGCTGGGCCTAAAACAGCTCAAAATATGTATGATTTTGTGGAAGAAGCCACAGGAGCTTTTGATGTAGCAACAACTTTTGTAAAAATAGATGACTATGATTTTTTAAAAGAAAATAAAATACCACATTTAGTACCATGGATTATGCCCGAAGAAAACAATCATGCTTCTGCTTTAACTAATAATCAAAAAGCATTAGACAATGGATTGACTTTCAGACCATTAGTACAATCCATAAAAGACACTTATAATTGGTGGTATTCAGATGCTGTAACAAAAGATCAAAGAGATAAGGTTGAATTAGATCCTAAATCTCTTCTAATGAGGGAAAAAGAAATAATTGTTAAGTGGAAAAAAAGGTAAATTCTTAATATTGTTTAGTAAAAATAAAAGACCATGAAAAGTGTTTTTCGTGGTCTTTTGTTGTTTTCATTTAATCATTAAAATTAGAAGCAGTTACTTTCTTAATGCATATGTTTCAATCGATTCTTGAACAATAATTTTCCCAGTAGTAAAAAAACAAGTAAAGACAGCTGCGAATAAAAATAAATTCAAGAGTAACCTCATAGGAGACTTTGCAGTTAATCGTTCTCTTTCTGCACTATCAAATCCCGTTATTACCCTAGGAGATCCTTTTCTTTCTTTTTGTAATGTAGTTAGATACTTTTGTTCATTTTGTAAAATTTGTTTTTTTTCACTTCTTTCTCTGAATATCTCAGCTAACACATTACCACTACCTCTGTTATTCCCCATATAAGCATATTTTTTTTCTTTTACATCAAGGGCTATGATTTCTGTTTCTAACACGCTTATTATACCTTCCGTTGTATTAACACTTTTATTAATAGTAGATAATTTATTTTTAATAAAAGTTCTAGTATTAATATAAGACATAATAGCTTTCTCATAATTTTTTAAATATGCTGCATTATTTGTTTTTAATTTGATATAAAAAAAAGGGTTCTCTTTCTCTTTTTTACGCCTTTTTTGTTCTTTCGAAACATATAAGGATGCATTTCCATAAATCAATTCATCATTGTTAGAAACTTGAATATCCTTAATTGATTTTGCTTCTATAGAACTAATATTCAAAGCACTAGACAAAGCTTCTAAATCATTATTTTTAATATGGATTTTTAGATTATAGATTACTTTTTCTATCTGATTAGATGGAAACAAGGTAGTAATAGCTGTCAGATTAGAAACATATACCCCCTTATTGGCAACTGAATTTAAGATAGTTTTAAAATAAAAAAGTAAAATAACAGTAAAAACAATAACAAAGCAGTAAATTAATGTTTTATTAATTTCTTTTCTTCGTTTCTGATAAACATCTACACTTTTACCAATTAAGCTTACTAAATCAATCTCTCCATCAGTCCTTTTATTGGAAAATTGACTTAGATGATGTCCATTATTATATTCGATACGAGGATAACGAATACCATTAGCATTTTCTTTCAATTGGGTTGGCATAACATAGAGATTTTAAGGCTATAAGCCCAACATTTAAAACTAAATTAAATGCTGGACTTATAGGATAATAAAAATACTAATTCATCTTAACTACTTTTTGACTAAAGGTATTATTGATACGTATGATATAAATACCACCTGCTAAATCCGCAGTATTTACTCTACTCTCTCCTGTATTACTTACAGGAATATCTTTCAATAATTTCCCTTGAATATCAAATAATTGAATAACCTCAATTGCTTGATTTTCTGCGCTATAATCAATCGTTACCCAATCTGAAATTGGATTTGGATAGACTTTAACATTAGAAAGTGCCGTAACGTCTTTTGTCTTAATAAAAACATCACAAATATCCCAATCAGGATTTGTTTCAACTTCATCCAAGTACGTTTTAGTACCAATGAAATCACTTACCTGTGGTATATAATTATTATCCGTCTTAATATCAATGTAAATCAATTCATTAATAGCAGGAGATACTCCAGCAGTACCACAATCGCAAGTAGGCAGGTTATTAATCTGTCCAGCAGAAATAATCGCTCTTCCCATTTTATCATCAGAAGAAACTAATGTTAATCCTGGTACATTACTAGTAATTGCATCAATTGAAACATTCTGACTAAGATAATTCAAGTCGATCACCATTGCAGAAGTTGATGTAGCTAAATCAGTAAGACTAAGCGCCATTCTGTAAATACCTTCTGAACTTCTTGACATATCTAATCCACTATGCTTTGAATTAGCTTCTAAACCAAACTCCAAAAGTTTATCCCCAGAAGTTCCTCTTGCAGCTACATTATTAGCTGTCTTCCAAGAATTACTAATATCTCCTATTAAAACAGCAGTAATAGCTTCATCATTATAAGAAGTACATCCAGCAACCGTAGAAGTTGTAATATCAATACACTCAGATACACTAGGAACATTAATGATACTTGCATTACCAGTAGGTGATAATATAAAATCTGGATCAGCTAAATGAGCACTAGATACGAATTTCCAATCAGACACTCCATTTCTCCATTCTTCTAATGAATTAGTAGCAGTTGCCGTATGAATACTTCGTAAGAAAATATCTGTTTTATCTCCCTCAGAAACAACACCATCTCCATTAACATCTGCTGCAATTAGCATAAAAATATCATAAGGTGTTATTCCAACAATCATTTCTGATACTTTTATTCCATCGGTACTACTAATTACTGTAAATACATCATTTGTATTAGGTATATCTCTTTTGATAACCATTTTACTATTTGTCCCAGTATGTGGCAATAAAATATCTCCATTTGCATCAACACCAGAAGATACAACTGTAGAAGTACTCATAACACAACTCCCCCCATTTGATAAATACACTTCAGTTTTAGGATCACCAACTACTCCATTATTAGTAATAGGTTCTGCTGGATTGCCAGCAGCAAAATTAGCAGCATCCTGCCACAATCTCAAATGAGCTACACTAGGAGCAGTAGAAGCAGTCAAATCTAATGTATTAGTAGCGTTGCTAGCTGTAAAATGACTTGCATTACTTGTATGTGTACCAAAAATTCCCTCTACACCAATTGTATTAGCAGGAAAACTAGCATTTGGAACAGCCGCTGAATTAAGCATTTTAAACTTAATACTAATTATTGTTCCTGCTCCAATCATACCATTTGTAAATGAATTGTTTTGATAACTAATTCCTACATATAGTTTTCCCTCTGTTGCATTTCCAGATGGCGAAACATCATAAAGTACAGGTGTTCCAACTTGCCCATTATTATTAACAACTGATCCCATCTGATAATCAGATGTAGTTAAACCTGAAGGCGTGTAATTATTTGGCTCTACAATAGTTTTATCATAAGTAACATAAAATTGTAACCCATTCAATCCATCAGTCATTCCTCCTTGGTTCGTATGAATATCAACCAAACTTACAACAGAAATATAAAATTCATTATCATTACATGGGATAGTAATCGTACTACCAATACCTCCTGTTCCTCCAACTACTGCAAAAGTACCAGTACTTGCAGTAATTCCTGTTATCCCTGTCCCTGACAATGCGACTTTGGACTTAAATTTAGGCTTACTCACCTCTACACTAAAATCACCAGAATAACCAACCGAATAAAGGAGTAAGCACATTGAAAGAATGAAAATACGTTTCATACTTTATTATTTATAAAAAAATGTTTAAATTTATATTTGCATAAAGTGTTAGGACTGTTTAGCCGTCCTGGCGCTCGGTAACGCTCCCTCCTAGAGGTGAGCGTTACCTTTTTTATTACAGGTATTTCAACATGGTTTTGTATTAGATTTTTATAAAAACATAGTAATTTCAAAAAATATCACTATTTATTAGAATGAAATCTTAATCTTCTATAGATTTAATAGCATCTAAGATTTCTACAATTTTATCAGAAGGTTCTTTCATCACCTCATTAGGAATAATATCAGAATAACGAGATTGCAAATGGTATAAAACAGGCTTAATTCGCTCTATATCTTCTTTTTCATTTAAATTATGGAAGAGAATTAGTTTTAATGCGGCTTCATTATCTCCTTTTAAAGAATGTACGCTAATTAGGTTAAGTAAACCATCTTTAAACTTAGGAGAAATTTTTAACGCTTTTTCATATAATTCAACTGCTAGATCATAGTTTTCCATTGAAGTATGATAAGTAGCTAGATTGTTAATAACATGCAAATGGTTGGGATGAATTTCATAAGCTTCCTCAAATTTAACAAAAGCTCTGTCGTGCCAACCTTTACGTGCAAACGCCATTCCTTCATACCAAGCTAAAGGCGTTATGAAATCAATCTTATAAAATATATTCCGCGCTTTGGGCATATAGAAAATAACCGAATCAGCTCTATTTTTTAATTTCCTCTCTGGTTCTGCTTTCTGAGCTATTGGTTCAGCTCTAGGAGGGTTTTGTTCTCTTATACTTTCATTAAATTTATTGAAAATCTGATCAATTTTTCCATCAGCTTCTAACCCTAATGCCTTATTAGTATAATACTCTCCTTTAAGTTGGTAATAACTTACAGTCAAGCATCCTAACGTCGTTATGCACATCCCTAAAATGATCATACTCTTCTTCAAAAAAGGTAAAACCTTAGGTACTAAATTGGGTTGGATTACAATCTTATTTTTAACAATAACAATAGCAAATAATAAATGTAATAAGATAGTATGGGCTACTCGCTCTCTAGGAAAAGAGAAAAACGCAATGGTCATATAGCCGATTAACCCTAATGTAACGATTGCCATTATAATAGCATCAGTGTCTTTTTGTTTCATTGATGTCCTAATACTGTAATAAAGCATTAGAATAAATAAAGAAATGTATAAAACAAAGCCAACAATCCCATTTTCAGCAAAAACCCAAAGATAATCATTGTGAGGGCGAATAAAATGATGACTTCCTTGATGATGATGATCAGAAAAGCTCTCTAACCCTGTTGTAGGAAATACAAAGTTCCAATTGCCTGTTCCTACACCTAAAATTGGACTGTAACTAATAATTTCTTCTGTCTTTTTCCAAACCTCTAGTCGAATTTTTTTACTATCACTAGAATAAGAAAGTTGCCTAATAATATTAAACATAATTGTCTTATTATTATATACATAATTAGCAACAATAAGACTACTTACTATCAATATAGTAAAGATGGCAGTAAAATTTCTTTTATTGGAAAAAGCAGTAAAATGAGTTATTTTTTTCTGACGAATGGTGCTAATTAAAAATAAAAATGAATAACCAATCATGATTAAGATGACTAATATAGTAGCAACCCATACCGCACGAGCCAACAAAATAACTATAAAAAATAAACTCCCTAAAATAGTAGTTATTGCAAATAGTTTTCCAATAATATTAGAATACAAATAACTTAAAAATAGAAAGGGTAAAAATAATAATAATATTGAAGCAAATAGATTTTTATTAGCATACAGAGAAAGGATATCTGTCACTAAATACCTTCCATAATTCGCTTCTACACTAAGATAATCTAAAAAACCTACACTAAGTACAACAAATACTAT
>CAKZKZ010000142.1 GCA_937124495.1 uncultured Dokdonia sp.
ATGAATAAGTGTTATGCTATTTTGCTCACATACCTCAGCGAGTAAACGAACCGCTTCTTCATTAAGTTTATAGGCTTCATCCTGGTGGGTTTCGGCGGCATCTACAGCCGTATAAGCTGCAGTATTGATGATCACATTTGGCTGATACGTTTCTATTGCATTTTTAATAGACATCTCGGAAGTAATATCTAGCATCTCTCTGGTTGCAAATACATACTCATTATCTAAAAATTGAGTGTGTACTTCTTTAAGCGCATTACCCAACTGACCATTTGCACCAGTAATCAAAATCTTTTTATGTGATTTTACAGGGTGCATTGCCTTATAATAATTGTTTTAAGGTTGCAAAATCTATATTTTTCTGATCTTTTTCTGATAATATAAGTTCTTTTGGATCTAACTTCCAATCAATACCTAATTGGGGATCATCATATTTTAAACCTCGTTCACTCTCTTTATGATAGTAATTATCACATTTATAAAAAAATGTAGTTGTTGGACTTAATACTAAAAAACCATGTGCAAATCCTCTTGGAATAAACAACTGAGTTTTATTTTCGGCAGAAAGTATAATAGAGAATGATTTCCCAAAAGTAGGCTCATCTTTACGTAAATCAACCACAACATCTAAAATTTCTCCTTCTACCACACGTACTAATTTTGCTTGTGCCATGTCTCCAACTTGCAAATGCAAACCTCTTAACACACCATACGTAGATTGTGATTGATTGTCCTGTACAAACTGAGGAGACAATCCTGTTTTTTCTTTAAATAAATGAGCATTGTAAGATTCATAAAAATACCCTCGTTCATCAGTATAGACAGAAGGATTACAAATAATCAAATCTTTAAAAGGAGTTGTTTTTATGTGCATTTATAGAGAGTTAATATACTGTGCATAATTTCCTTTTCCATAGCGATTGGCACTATCTTTAAGGGTATCATAAGAAATCCATGACATTTTATAAGCGATCTCTTCAAGGCAGCTTATCATGGTACTTTGATTGCGTTGAAGCACACGGATAAACTCTGTAGCATCATCAAGAGCATCTACGGTTCCTGTATCAAACCAAGACATTCCTCGACTCATTAATACAACCTCCAATGTCCCTTTAGAAAGATAAGCTTGATTGATTGATGTAATTTCTTTTTCCCCCCTTGCAGATGGTGTGATAGATTTTGCTATTTCTATAACATCATTGTCATAAAAATACAAGCCAGGAACGGCATAATTAGATGTTGGATGTTCAGGCTTTTCCTCAATACTTGTTGCCTTATGATTCTCATCAAAAGTCACGACACCAAAACGTTTAGGGTCTCTTACAGGATATGCAAAAATAGCTCCTCCATTAATTGTTGTCTTACTTTGCAAGAGCTTACTAAGTCCATTACCATAAAATATATTATCTCCTAACACAAGAGCTACTTTATCAGTACCTATAAACGTCTCTCCAATAATAAACGCTTCTGCAAGGCCATTAGGCTCTGCTTGTACTTCATAATGAAATTCACATCCTAATGCGGTACCATCGCCTAATAGTTTTTTAAAAGAAACTTGATCTTCCGGAGTTGTAATAATAAGTATTTGCCGTATTCCAGCTAACATCAACACAGAAATAGGGTAATAAATCATAGGTTTATCATACACAGGCAACAACTGCTTGCTTACAGCTATGGTAAGTGGGTATAAGCGAGTACCTGCGCCTCCAGCTAGAACAATTCCTTTCATGATTGATACATTTTTTTATAATAGTCTTGATAATCTCCCGAAGTCACATTTTCCAACCATGCAGTATTATTCATATACCAATCTACAGTAGATTTTAACCCTTCTTCAAAGGTAACTGAAGGCTTCCACCCTAGTTCTGCATTAATTTTTGATGCATCAATAGCATAGCGTTTATCATGCCCTGGACGATCTTTTATAAATGTAATAAGGGATGCAGATGTGCCCCGCTTTCGCGAAAGCGTATCATCCATCATTTCACAAAGTAAATGGACAAGGTCAATATTCTTCCACTCATTAAAACCACCAATATTATACGTCTCTCCTATGCGTCCTGCATGTAAAATACGATCTATCGCAATCGCGTGATCTAGTACATATAACCAATCCCTTGTATAATTACCATCACCATATACTGGGAGTGGTTTCTTCTCTATGATATTATGAATGAATAAAGGAATTAGTTTTTCCGGGAAATGATTTGGACCATAATTATTAGAGCAATTTGAAATAATAAATGGCAAATCATACGTTTCTCCATAAGCTCTCACAAAATGATCAGAACTTGCTTTGGATGCTGCATAGGGAGAATT
>CAKZKZ010000143.1 GCA_937124495.1 uncultured Dokdonia sp.
GGTAATTTTAGCGTGTCAATTAATATTTTTGCACCTAATTCATCTGTATATAATTCAACATTCCCATAGTGCTTTCTTAATTGATTGACACTTAAAATCCAGCTGATTAAATTATATTTAGAGGATACCCAGCCAAAATTATTTTCACTTATATGATTTATTTTCCCTGTCCAAAAGCTTTGAATTATTTTCATGCAATGCGATTAAAAATGAGTGTCTTCTATAAAATCGTTCATGTAAAATGTTAAGTTTTCTTTGTCATATTCACTTGGGTATTTGAAGCCATTAAGGAATATTTCTGGAGTATAATTGATTTGATTTTCTACACACCAGTTATTCATTACGGTATATACATTTTCAACTTTTTCTTTGTCTATAGGAACTTGATACTTTTGATTCCAAGCTTCCACATTTTTAGATTCAAAAAAATCATGTAGGGCATCTGTAAACGCTTTTTCTCCATTTTCTAAATAAAGGGTCATTAATATCCGAAAAAATTGCTTTGTTTCTTCATTATCTAACTCCAAGGCTGTTTTAAATAGTATTTTGACCTGTATTTGATCTCCGTGTTTGTCTAAAATTGTATTTATGATTTCATGTACTTCTTTACAATGACCACAAAAGGGATTCGTAATTATGGTAATTTGAGAATCACTTTTTGGGTTTCCTAACACTATACCAATTGATGATGGCATTTCTAATTTTGGGGTAATCATTAACGTGTTTTTGAAAACGGTATAATTGCGTAGTAAACGATTAGCATTCATCTGAAATTCTTTTAATGCCTTTTGTTTTAAAAGCATCTTTTTCAAGATCATCCAAAGCGTAATTGTTATTAGAATTATATATGCATACAGAAATAGATAATTAACAGGAATAGGAATACTTATAGTGACAAATAAAAATAAATACCCAATCTCTAATAGGATAATACTTGCAATTACCAAACATATAGGGCACCACTTTTTTTCTACAAATTTTTGGTAATACAAAGAAAGTACTATGACTGGAATTGAAATAATGAGTAGTATTTTTTGAATAGCAAAATATTCTAAAAGGTTCCCAGATAATAGAAAAGTAAGCAGTGCGAACACTTGCGAAGAGAAAAAAATGATACTTAAATCACTGAAATTAATGATATTAAAAAACTTCCATTTATTAGAAGATACTACGGTAGTACAGTTGGTAGACGCGGTTATATTACAAAACTTATTGATCAACGTGCTTTTTGTTCCAAATAACTCCTTTAAAGCAGCCATTGAGAATAAAATTCCGATGGAGGGGAACAGTAAAAATAATAATCTTGAAATAGCATATTTGCTAGTAAAATATAGTAGTAAAAATAGGATGATGCATAAAGCAGATAAGATCGTTAACATCTTATATTTTTTGATGTTTTTTGTATTTTCAAAATCAGGCTTTTCAATTAAAAATATAAGATCAAGCCACCTTGATACTAACGTTTCATGGTCGATTTCGTAAGGAGTTTTATCTTTAATAGTAATGTACTTTTCATCCTTCTTATGTATGTAATAAAGCTGTGGCTCGTCATTTGCTTCTCTCAATAATCCCATAAATTGATCTGGTAAAAGTTCTATCTGAGATGCTTCAAGGGGAATAGCTCCATTATCAATATTAAAAAATGTTAAGGTATCAGAAATGGAAAGTAATGATGGATAATCTGGGTGAGATTGAATTTGAAATAAAAATTCGTCTTTATCAAAAGTAATAGATTCATTTTCCATGTAATGGAAAACGTTATTAAAACTAATATTTTCAGTCATATAAAAGGATGTTGTTTTAGGGTTTTATCTCTTAACAAAAAATAAAAATTCTATTTTAAGGCTTCAACTAATGCTTCCTACTTACCAAACTGGCAATGCTATCTTTCATGAGGAATACGGTGAATTAATTACATTTCTACCCATTGCCTCTTTTGGAAATTCATGTCAATTATTCTTTCTAAATAAGAAAACTAAAGAGGGTTATGTGTGAAAAATAATTTCAAATTTCATAAATATAAAAAGGGAATAGCCTATAAAACAAACTATTCCCTTACTATATTTTATAATACTAGCAACTTCTCAAAACACCTTGCGTACAAACAGTACCACTGTTACAAACACTACAATTATTAGTACCTGACCAACAACATTTATTTAATCCGCCGCCGCCGCCGCAACCACCAATAACATCTCTCATTTCATCTCTTTTTAGACCATTTTTAACGTCTTTTAAACTGATTTTCATAATAAAATAATTTTAATGTGTACCTACTCTATTTAAGGCTTTTCGGTTGACGCCTACTTCTCCATTTTATTTGTAATTACAGGTTGTTTCTACAATTAATTCTTGGGGTTGGACCATTTTGCATGAATGCTATTTGATCTAGGTTTATTTCAATCTAGATAATGGCAAAACTATTATTCGATTAGTAGTAAAATACAATCAAGTGATATAACTATCTGATTATAAGACTAAAGTTAATGAATTTCAATAAGATTTAATTGATAAAAAATTGCAAAAATAGTACGGGGAATCCATAATTTACTGCATATATATACAATTAGCTTAGGATATCCTGCTTCCAGGTGAATTGCATATGCTCGCCTATCTCTTAATTTTATGAATAGATATCCAATGAGGTCAGAATAGGTTTATTGTGGTTGTAAAATAAATTTCTATGGGCGCTTTCGCGAAAGCGCAAACAAAAATTATCTACGGTATACTTATGGTAATGTATTACATGGGTATATTTGAAAAAATACAACTCGATAATGCATCTGTAAGATGGCATCAACGTGTCTATTGAAGGTAAATTTCCTTTTCCAAAATTTAAAAAAAAAAGCCATTTAAACTTATATTTTCAGTCTTGTACATGGGTATTATTCTTAAGTTATTGCTTATGAATAAAAAATAAATATTCTATTTCAGCGCTTTTTCTAACTCTTCATAGCTATTTACAACTTTGACAATTCTTCCTTTTTTATTAATAATAATATGTGTTGGATAGGTGTTGATTTGTAATTTATTTTTCAAAAAACCCTCCTGATTACCAATGACAGGAAAGTCAAATTTTCTTTTCTTTAGAAACTTTCTTAACGCATCATTTTGATCTAACGCCATACTTAAAAACACCACGTCATTCCTATTTTTATAACTAGCTCGAAGTTGGTTAAGAGAAGGCATTTCTTCAATACATTTTTGACAACCAATAAACCAAAATTTTAAAATTATTGTTTTGCCTTTTAGTGATGCATTACTATAATTATACCCATTTAAATCTTCTACGTTGAATTCTGGAAAAATCCTATCCTCTAAGTTATAATTCCATAACTCTGTTTTAGCGAGATTAACTGTAATATTTCTAATATCAATTACCTCCCAATGGGGTACTTTTAATAATTTATAATATATAGATGTTTTGGAATGAAGTCTTAATGGTAGATAGTTACCAGTAATAAGTTGTCGAATAAACTCACCTTTATCAATATTATTTGAAGAAGCATCTAATGCAATAAAGTCATT
>CAKZKZ010000144.1 GCA_937124495.1 uncultured Dokdonia sp.
ATAATACACGTTGTGCAGAAAAACCAGGTCCAAAACTGAGCATAATTCCAATGTCATCTTTGGGCAGTTCTTTATCTAAAAACCGTTCTAAAACGTAGAGCACAGTGGCACTACTCATATTACCATATAATCTCAATACTTCTTTTGTGTCATCTATGTTTTTACCAAGTTTACCAAAAAGATCTTCGACGGTTTCAACAATTTTGCGTCCTCCAGGATGAAATATCAAATGATCTACAGCATGTATATCTAATTCATTTTTTTCTAGAAACGGATGTATAATATCTGGAAATTGTTGTGCAATGGTTTCTGGTACTTGTTGATCTAAGATCATTTGTAATCCTGTATTTACCAGTTTAAACCCCATCATGTGTTGTGCATCATAAAAGTGATACATTTCTGTATCTACAATTTCTGGACCTTCATCTTCTTCCTTTGATGAGAGCAATACACAGGCTGCACCATCTCCAAAAATAGCAGCACTTACAATATTGACCATAGAAAAATCTGTATGCTGAAAGGTGGCCGTAGGGCTTTCTATCGCAATAACAGCGGCACGTTTTCCTGGATTTGCTTTTAAAAATTCATTAGCATAAATCACACCAGAAACACCGGCAGCGCATCCCATTTCTGTTACTGGCAAGCGTACAATGTCTTGTCTTAATTGTAAACTATTAATCAAGTAAGCATCTAGTGATGGGATCATGATCCCCGTACAACTTACCGTTATGATATAATCTAGAGATTGTGGTGACCAATTAGCCTTTGTAAGTGCTTTATCAAGTACTTGTTCTCCTAATTGTACCACTTCTCGTGTATAGATATCATTTTTTTCTTCAAAGCTAGTGGCCGAAAATACTTCTTCTGGGGCCATAATGCTATAGCGTTTGTCTACAGCGGCATTGCCAAAAATCTTTTTTACTTTACGTTTAAAGCGATCTTCCTGATTATGTAACCAAACATCTAAAAAAGGGATAATTTCATCTGTAGTTCTATGGTATCTTGGAAGTTGTTTTGCTACCGTTGTAATCTTTACATTCATAGGGTTTTAATTAACCACAGATATCGAAATGCCCATTTCCAAGTAATCTCAGAATGTTTTAATTTCAATTGTTGTGCAACTATTTTTAATTCAGGCTTTTTAAATCCGCTTGCTATAGAAATAAGTCCATCATTTTTAGCGACATGGCTCTTGATAAAAATACGACTAAATAATCTAAATAACTGATATGCGATTTTACTTCGTTCTAGGTCGTTTATAACAACAGCAACTTGCGCAAGTGCTACAAATTGTTTCATAAACACAAGAATCTCTTGATCTTTAAAATGATGTAATGTAAGGGTGCAAATAAGAATATCACAATCAAATGACTCATTGTCAATTGTTAATATATCTTTTACTCTTAAATCAATATTTGGGTAGGTATTTGATAATTCTTTCCCCATAGCAATACTTTGCGAACTCAAATCAAGACCTACTAAGTGTATCTGGATTTTTTTTGAGTTAAAATAATCTGCAATAAGGCGTAAAATCTCTCCATCACCACAACCTACGTCAACAATCGTCCACTCTTTTTTTGAAGGGTTTTCATTAAAAAGGCGTTCTATTGCTTTGATAGTGATTCGGTTTCCTCCTAGTAATTTATTGGCTTTAGATATGTCTCTGAGAGCCTCTTTTAAATCTATTTTAGATATTTCAGGGTCATCCATGAGTTCTGGATCAGTAGCTCTTAAGGTAAGGTCTCTCATATTAACGATGTACCGTGTGTAGATTTAATTAATGTCTTTAATACATAAGGAGAGGTACTTACTATAGAAACCCCCATACGCGTAAGTTTTTTATGTTGTAAAGCATTTTGAATCCATCGCCCCATTTTAAGTCTTTTTTGAAAAGCATCGTTCCATTCTTTTATATATTGTTGTTCTAGATGTAGTCTAGTGTATCTATTTGATTTTTGTTGTACCAATAGATTTGAAATAATCTTAGCACTATGTATTGCCATAGCCATTCCATTACCACATAGCGGATGAATCAATCCTGCACTATCTCCTATCATGAATATGTGATTTACAATAGGTTCTTTCTTATCAAAAGAAATTTGACTTATAGTAATAGGGTTATCAAACACCATCTGACTATTTTCAAAGAAATGCTTGAGTGCTTTATTTTTATACAGTACTTTCTGTTGGTATTCTTCTATATTTTTATGTTTCTTAAAAGATGTATAATCAGCAAGGTAACACGCATTCACGTGACCGGTTTCTACTTTTGAGAGTCCACAATAGCCTCCATTAAAATTATGAAGTGCAACCAGGTTGTCTGGGAAATCTGTTTTGTAATGTGCTTTCACTCCTAACCAAGCCGATTTTTTCTTTATAAATTTTCGCGAAAGCGTCATATCCATACCGCTACGCTTCCCAAAAGCTCCTAATACATAATCTATCGTATAGTGTTGATGGTCATTAGTCGTTACTTGGAATTTATTTTTTATAAACTGAACATCTGTTACGATAGCTTGTATTACTTGCACTCCTAATGCTGAAGCTCTTTTTACCATCAAAGCATCCAAGGCATATCTACTCATACCAAAACCACCTAAAGGAAGGGTGATATCTAATGTAGTCCCAGATATACTTGAAAACTGAAATGCATCTATTTTTTTTGCCTGATAATCAAATGGGTGGATTCCTAATGTTTCCAGATACATAAGGACTTCATTAGAGATATATTCTCCACAAACTTTATGCTTAGGGTAGGTGTTTTTTTCTATGAGTGTTACTTCAAAACCTTCTTTTATTAAATGAATAGCACTTGTAAGACCAGCAAGACCGCCACCGATAATTAGAACTTTTAATTGCTTATGATCCATATATGAAGTTAACTTCACAGTAAAAATAGTTGTTATATAATAACTAGGAAGTATAAAAATTATAACTTTTTAAAAAATATGTGCTGATTTCATAAGGGGTATTCCTCCCATTTTCATGTCATAAAAACGACTATACGGGAACCCGTAAAAAACATAACCAATTGATAGTCAATAAAC
>CAKZKZ010000145.1 GCA_937124495.1 uncultured Dokdonia sp.
CTAGTCTCTAGTCTCTAGTCTCTAGTCTCTAGTCTCTAGTCTCTAGTCTCTAGTCAAAATTAAAAAATAGCATAGTACTCTAAAATAGAACACTACGCTATTTTCTTTTATCTGTATTCTCAAAACTCTCAGTCATTTCGACAAAACGAAGCATGAGTGACGAGAAATCGCATAACAGTGAGCTATATGTGTGATCTCTCCCGCGGTCGAGATGACTCAGAATCGCTCCAAGACTCAAGATGCAATAGGCATTAGTCTATATTCTCAAGGGCTCAAAACTCAATTCCGTTCACTTTTAATAAAATTATGCGTATTTATAACTTCTATAATTGATCCATTATCTATACCATTTCTTCTAAAATATCCAGTATTAGCATCTATTAATTCTTCAAAAATTTTAGAACTGATTTTCTGTATAAACAAGAAATTGCATAGATCTTTAATAATTAAAAAGGGCGTCATAAAAAATCCGCTTTTAGACCACCACCCTACTAAAAAATTAGATCCAATCGTAGACCACTTTTCTTTCTTACCACAGGAATCACAAAGTATCTTGGTGTAACGTTTTTGTGAATAACTAATAACATAAGAAGTAACTCTATTAAACTCATACCCCCTCAAATCACTATGTATATTACAATTAGGACACCTAACACCTTTTATTTTACCCAATAACGAATCACGCTCTAAACCTACATAATCTTGCACTTCAGAATCTATCCAAGATAATAATGAAGTATCTAACCCTCTAGATGCTATTTCCTTTTTAAGGTGTATAACAATATCTTTTCTGAGTGTTCTTGCCTGAGTAGATGCAAACTTTATCAGTTCGTTATCATCCATTCGTTTATATGTTTCAGCAATTTCTTCTGGTGTATACACAGGCAATTATATATTGATTCTTTTTAGATACGCAAGCTCCTTTTCACTCAACAAAGGCTTTACACTTTCCATAATCTCTTTGATACGTTCTTCTTTGATAAGTTCAGTTAGAAGCCTCCTTGCACTTTCTCTAAATCGCCAAGTATGGTGTGTACATGCTTCCACTAGGTTTTTAAGGCTCGTGCGATCAAAGGACTGTATTTGTAACAGGTATTGGAACGCATTTTCTCGTAATTGAAACGGATATTCAGGTCCCGTATACGAAACCAATTCATCATAGCGTGCCCCAGCTTCATCACTTTCATATCCCTGCGTAGCAAGACTTAATGTTAACCATAACGTACGAATGTTTCCGTCAGAAAAACCAAACTGACCATCCATAATATTTATAAGCTCTTTTTGTTTCTTAAGATCATTTTTAGTGCGATACCAAAGCCACAGTTTTAAAAATGCCTGCTCCCTTGTGATATAACTATCATCATTCAAAAAGCTTTCAAATTGATATACTAGCGGATCTGAAACTTGATCTACAGAGGTTGCAATGGCTTGTCGAATCAAGGTATTTTTACTTGCAAAAGCTTGTTTATACAAACCGATGCTTTGTTGCAAGTTTCCTCCTGCAAGTTGATATACTGCTTCTTGTCCCAAATAATCATCAGATAGTTTTAAAACACTTTCCAACGGTTTTAGCTTGTCTTTTAATGGAATGGGGCGTAAGGCTTGTAATTCGAAATACGAACGCATAAACGCCGATCTTTTTAAGGATTCTAGTGCATCGGCGGCTTGGAAAGCGCTTTGATACAGCCATTTCTTTTTATAATCGGTCAAATCTTGTCCATATACAATTTCGACTTCTGCGATAAAATCATCAGTCGTCACATTTTTAAAGGCATGCTTTCTCAGATAGTTTTTAACCGCTTTCGCGAAAGCGGACGCTCCCACTTTCTCTTTTAATACATGCAATGCCCACGCTCCTTTTTGATAGTAGGTAAGACTGCTCCCCCCTGCTCCGACAAGCTTCTGCCCTTTTCCTTGATCACTTAATTCCCGAAGTTGCTCTGCTGATTCATAGAGTTTATAATAGAAGTAATCATCTCCAAATATCTTGCGTTCAGCAAGTAACGCATAATAAGTTGCAAAACCTTCCTGAAGCCAGTGATGTTCACTTTTTGTGGCTGTTACCAAATCGCCAAACCATTGATGCGCCAACTCATGTGCATTGACATTCACATAATTCCGATCGGTAAATCCGATGCTATCTACCACAAAACTATCAGAGAAAATAGTCGTTCCTGTATTTTCCATGCCGGCATACAAGAAGTCTTTGACAGGAATTTGTTTGTAATTCTGCCATGGGTACGGCACACCAATTTCCTTTTCAAAGAAATCAAATAATTGTTTAGAATACCGATAGGTAGATTCTGCTTTTAACGAATCTTCTGGGTAATAATAAAACTCCATAGGCACGCCAGAGGAACCAGGAAAAGTAGTTTTTTTATACTTCCCAACCGTTAATGCCACCAAATAACTAGACATTGGCTGTTGCATATCAAAACTCCAAACGGTAGACTGTCCAAGAGTTTCCTTCTCTATCAGTTTCCCATTAGCTACTACCTGATAAATGGACGGTGCTACTACCGAAACATCAAATTCTATTTTATCATTTACATCATCTATACTCGGTAACCAATGCGAGGTGTACTTCCCTTGCCCTTGCGTCCAGATTTGGTCATTTCCATCTGCATTTACAAAATATAGGGTTTGTTTGGGCGTTGCGGTATAGTCAAATTGAACGGTATATTTTTTATTCGGTTGAAAGTTTCCTTTCAACATAATATGTTCTTTTTCGGCAATGACGATAGCAATATCGGAGCTATCCACAACCGACATATTTTTAGCATCTAGCCGTACCTCATCTACTTTTTCAAGAGGGATAAAACTCACCCATACTTGACCTTCTATACTTTTAGTTTCAAACTGAGGCGTCACCACAGCACGTATACTCTTTATATCAACTAAGGCTGTTTGTGGTGCAATTTCTTGTGAATACGCTTTCGCGAAAGCGAACAGAGAAATCAAAAAAGTAACAAGGTATTTCATAGGAGTAAAAATACAATTTAGCACGGACTATGATTGTGATGATTTTGTTAATTACTGTAGGCAT
>CAKZKZ010000146.1 GCA_937124495.1 uncultured Dokdonia sp.
ATTGCATTAGATAGAGCAGTAGGATCTTTTGCTGGAAAAAGCGGTTTTAGCTTAAAGCGAAATGATGCTTCTGGTGATGACAAAAAGGAAGACAAAAAAGAAAACTTAACACCGTATGCCGATCGTGAAGAAGAAAGCGTGACTAACTTTATCACAGGTAGTATTTTCAAAACGAAAGTAGATCCAACGCATCCTATGGCTTTTGGTTATGGAGATACATATTACAGTTTAAAACTAGGAAGCAGTGCTTACAAACACCTTGATAGTGGTTTTAATGTATCCTATATCGCAGATGATGTGACCAATGTTTCTGGATTTGCAGGAGATGCTGCAAAGTCAAAGCTTGGAAAATCACTTGTTTTTGGAGAAGAACGTATGGGACGTGGTAGCATCATATACATGGTAGATGATCCATTATTCCGTGGGTTCTGGCAAAACGGAAAGTTATTTTTTGCAAATGCCATTTTCTTTACTAATAATAATAAGTTTAGACTTTAAGAACGGTTTATATTCTTACATAAACGAATCTCTGTTCTCTATAATTTGTATCTTTTTCTTTACAAATTATAGAGAACTTTTGGTTTAAAGCATATCTATACGTTTTAAAAATCATCCATTACAAAGCATAAATTATCCATGTTATACATGATAAAGCTTTGACATCTTTGTAGGGTTACTAATGACAGATCCTCAAAGTTTTAAAAAATGGAAATCACAACATACGAAGCAACCACTTATTATATCTTACTACTCAATCTTATACTAGCATTTTGCATCTTACTACTTCTCCATATCGGGAAGACGTCTAAACGCACCATAGGTATAACCGGTGTTGTATTTATAATATATATCGCATTAGAACATTGGGCTATAGGAAGCGGCACCGTTTTTTCGAGTACATTATCTGGGGCAACATTTTATGCTATTATTCTGGCAGGAGCTGTTACAGGAGTAAGTTTACTTTTCTGGACATTAAAGAAGCCTTTTTTCAGGCTCTCTCAAGAACATTTACAAATGGTTCAAGGATTACGGATTTTTGTTTCTGCTGGTTTTTTTTCAGAAGCTGCATTAGGAATCATCCCTCTTCATTTTGGAATACTAGATGGTTTTATGCACGCAATATCTGCCTTTACAGCCTTAATCGCTGCAACATTATATGTAAAGAAGTCGTTTATAAAAAACACAGTATTATGGATTGCAAACATCGTAGGTGTACTCGATATTTTAATTATAGTAACTAGTATCTGTTTCTTCGTTTGGAAAGATATCGGTCCTAATCATAATATGCAATATGTCGTGTTTTTTGGAGGAGTTCTGTTTTTATGGATACATATAGTATCTATTTCAAAGCTTTTAAAAAAGTAGTAAGAAAGAGATCTGTTCTATATTTGTGATATGACTAAAAAGAAAGTGTTTACATTAATCAATGAACAAAATGGAAATTTGGCTTTTAAGCTCTTTTCATTTCAAGACAATAGTCATTTCGACATTTTACAGCAAAACAACTACTATACTATTATTTGGTTAAAAAAAGGAAAAGGGCTACTCAAGGTAGATGTATCAGAATATTCTATTCAAGAAAATACATTCTTTTCTTTTGCTCCATTTCAACCATTTTTATTTTCTACAAATGAAAATTTTGAAGGGATCGCAATCCAATTTCATTCTGACTTTTACTGTATTCATAGAAACCCAACAGAAACGCATTGCGATACTTTCCTCTTTAATACGATCTACCAAGCTCCATTTTTTACGCTTAACGCTTCATCTCAAGAAAAATTTGATGCTATCATAACTCAATTAATAGCTGAGTTGAATTCTGAAGAGACTAGAAATCATGAACTTCTTGTCCCCCATTTAAAAATACTATTAGTAAACGCATCAAGAACCAAAGAGAAATCTTCAGTAGAGAAGCCAACATTTTCTGACACAAAAACGCCTTATATCCTACAGAGTTTAAAGAACACCATAGAAGCTCATTTTAAAGAAAAACATACCGCACGTGAGTATGCCGATATATTAAACATCTCACCCAATGCATTGGCAAAACTGGTTAAGTCTCATTACAATAAAACGCTCACCAATCTTATTACAGAAAGAATCATTATTGATGCAAA
>CAKZKZ010000147.1 GCA_937124495.1 uncultured Dokdonia sp.
TTTACGGGCACGACACGCAAGGTCGTATGCTATTTCGGGATCTGGATTTGCCATTGCAAAAACAATTGGATTTTCTGCCATGCTTTGCACCATTTCTTGCGAGACGATATCTGCAATAGAAAGCCCCACAAAAACATCTGCTTGCGTCATTGCTTCATCTAGTGTATCTATTTTCCTATGGGTAGCAAACTCTTCTTTTTCTTTGGTTAAAACCTCTCTATCCTTTCTAATAACACCTTTACTATCAAGCATTACAATATTTTCGCCTCGAGCTCCAAAAGCTTTATACAGACGTGTGCAAGAAACAGCAGCTGCTCCAGCCCCACTTATGACAATACGAACTTCTTCTATTTTTTTACCTGCAATTTCTAAAGCATTAAGCAGGGCTGCTGCAGAAATAATTGCTGTCCCGTGCTGATCATCATGCATTACCGGGATATCAAGCTCTTCTTTAAGTCTACGTTCTATTTCAAAAGCTTCTGGAGCGGCTATATCTTCAAGATTAATCCCTCCAAATGTCGGAGCTATATTTTTTACTGTTTCTATAAATGCATCTACATCTTTTGTTCCTACTTCAATATCAAAAACATCAATTCCTGCAAAAATCTTAAAGAGTAAACCTTTACCTTCCATTACAGGTTTTGAGGCTTCTGGCCCTATATCTCCTAGACCCAAAACTGCTGTTCCATTAGAAATCACAGCAACTAAGTTTCCTTTTGCAGTATACTTATATACATTCTCTATGTCTTTAGCAATTTCCAAACAAGGCTCTGCTACCCCCGGAGAGTATGCTAGCGCAAGATCTCTTTGGGTTGCGTATTTTTTTGTTGGGACAACCTCTATTTTACCAGGCATTGGTTTTGCATGGTAAACAAGTGCTTCTCGACGTTTATTATTGTGCTTTTTCATAGTGAGTAATTGACTTACAAAAATAAGGTATTCTAATGGCTCGTGGGTACTTACTTATAAATAAGGATTAAGATATTCTTAGTAGTTCAGAAAGGACATCCATATTTTGAGGCAACCTTCCTACATTTTGTAATTTAATAGCTGCCAAAGACAGTGCTATTTTCAAGCATCTCTCTACAGGAAATTCTTTTAGATGAGCAAATAGGAAGCCACTCCAAAAAGCATCTCCTGCCCCGGTAGCATCCATAATATGTTCTATTTTTTCAGCAGGCAAGGTAATAAGTGGTTTATGCTTTCGCGAAAGCGTAACCCCTTTACTCCCTAACGTCAAACAAACTGTACTTACATTGAGGTGATCATGAAAAAATGTAAAAATTTCTTCGTGTGAAAGGCGTTCTTCAAAAAGGCGTGCTATATCATCCTCACTAATCTTTACGAGAGGATCATACTGACAATATTGTTTGATCGTTTCCATGGCCTTTAACCGATCTGGCCATATACGTGAGGAATAATTAATATCAATGCTTAAAGTAACGCCTAGCTCATGCGCTTCTTCTGCTTTGGCTAAAATCGTGTTACGCGCCGGGTTCTTACTTAATGCAAAAGCAGTGGTATGAAAAATACGCGTTTTTTCCAGTATTTCTGTAGGAATCTGGTTTTCGGTAATCATAGTATCTGCTTTCCGAAAAGGAATGAAATCTGGAGTTCCTGTGGTCTTAGACACAAATATTACAGATGTGGGCTGGACAGCATCTTGACGCACATATTCTGTAGGAACTCTATTCTCTTTAAGCTTATCTAAAATATACGTTCCAAAGCCATCCTCGCCTATCGTACTTGCTAGACGTACATCTGCTCCTAAACGAGCTAAATTCATAGCTACATTTGTAGGAGAACCTCCTAAGTATCGATGATAATCTTTTGTTTCTTCTATAGAAACCTCTTCTTGATGTCCTATAAAATCAATAAGTGTTTCTCCTACACAAAAGACGCCTATATTATCTATATTTTTCACGTATTACACTAGTAGTTTATTATTATTTAACACTTGTTTCAACATCACGCTTCCAGCTGCACTCCAAGTACAAAAAGGAACCCCATTGGGATCACATGTTTTAGAATTAAAGTTTTCATAGAAACTCCAATTTTCTTTTTGATTTAAGGCATCTATCTCAGATAATACCTCTCCTGCTTTTTCTGCTTCATTGACATAGGATAACCCAACACCGTAAAAACCATTCACCATTTGCCAAGTACCGCCGTTATGAAATTCATACGGGTAATTACGAAATTCGTATTTACAATTATTAGTCAGCGATTTCCAATCATCATCTCCCTCTTTTATCACTGGCCAAAAAGCAGGAACCAATTGCAAATCTAATGAAAGGCGTAATGTTTCTGTATAGTTTATCAATTCTTTATGATCTTCAGGTTTTCCTATACCTAATAAGAGGGAAAGGCTTGTCGCAAAAGCATCAAATTGTGTTTGATATCCTGCGGGTTCTAATGACGCTACCCAATATGATGTTTTTTGTAATGTTGTATATGCTTTGGGATGATATCTATCTCCTTCAAGAGCACTTTTCTTATAGTTTATAATGATTTTTTGAGTAATTGCTTTTTCTTTTTCTCTTAAAGCAATGTTTTCTTCAAAACGAAGATAAGAACGCAATGCCCACACTCTTAATAATTGATCATATAATATAAATCCTTGTGTAGGATACTCATCTGCCCAATTACCACTACGAGGCACATACATGAGGTCTCCATCATTATACTCCCAACTCTGATGAATATCAAACCCTTTTTGAATATGAGGTTGTAATTGCTTAAAAAGGGCCACATCTCCTGTTTTATGCGCATATTGACACACACCTATAATAAACCAAGCCACGGTATCTACGCGACCTGCTAGACCTCCATAACTTACAGATGATTTTTCTCCTTCAAAATAAACATTAGAAGGGATCATTCCGCTTTTATGTTGATGGTTTGCTAAGGTAAGCAAGGTGTTTTTCATAGCAGTAACCAAACTCTCATCGCCGTCTAATATTCCTGCGAGTCCACATATAACACCATCACGTGCCCATACACGTTTATAATTTGCAATATCATTCGCACTTGCAAGAAAACCTTCTGGAGTTGCTACTTTTTTAAGGAGTTGTATGGAATGTTGGTATGGAGTCAAAAGATTGTTGATTGTTGATTGTTGATTGTTGATTGTTGATTGTTGATTGTTGAATAAAGGTATTAAAACAATGTATCAGGATCGATTAACAGGTCTAATTTATTTCTCAAATCTGGTGTTAAAAGTGACAATCCATATTGATAAGAGGCATTCATCCATCCGAAACCACTGGTTGTGATATAATCAAACTCGGTTCCTACATTACCATACTCTGCATATACTTTATGTGTACACGCCACCACATCATATTTTTCTGGAATGGTTCCGTTATAATCGACAGCATTTCTGGTAATCATCCATAGCCATCTGTAAATAAGTTCTTGCACTTCTGCTTCAAAATTATAGTTTTTAAGCCCACGCCAAATCATCATTTGATGTGGTGCCCATCCATTAGGGTAGTCCCACTGTCTTTGCACAGCATCTTCTGGAACTTGCGCATTCATTCTTTTAGAACTCCCTGCAATACCTCCTTTTTCTTTGAGGTCTTGCATAAGAGATTGCACAATATTCTGCACATTTTTAACAGGTGCAATTCCTGCCCAAAGCGGCATATAATTGGAGGCACTTTCAAAATGCGTTTGTTCTTTCTTATTAAAATTATAATCAAAGTATTGCCCTCGTTCTTCATTCCATAGAAGTGCATGCATACGTTCAGCTCTTTCCTTTGCTAATGTATTCCAATATTCAGTTCTGTATCCTTCAAATTCTCCATCAAAATAAGTATCAATTAGATATCCAAAATCAGCTTCGTATTTATATAAAAGGCTATTTACATCTACTGTATTTAAGTCTGCACACACATCATCAAGACGCCAAGAGGTATCGTGACCACTTTCGCGTAAGCTTCGATCGTGGGTGAAATAGGTATCCAATTTTGGCTCTTTGATTTCGCCAGATTGGTATTTTCTTATAAACTCTCCTGTTGTTTCTGAGTGCGATTTCGCGAAAGCGGATAATACATCCTCAAAATGCCCATCTTCGGTTTCTGGTGGAATCCCTATGCCTTGTGCATAATATCTATTTAAACCGTTTTCTGTAAGACGCGGTGCTTGCATCCAAACCGATTCATACTCTTGAATCGCTACTTTCAGGACACTTGCTAGCCAATCTTTTCCAAGGGAAGGATCTGCTTCATAGACTTCACGGATAAACGAACTTAAAAAAGGCGGCTGGGTACGCGTGAGATAATAGGATCTATTTGCATTTAGTATTTTCCCATAATGTGTAATCTGATAGCAGAAATTATCGACCATGGCTTTTGCCAGATCCATACGCCCATCAAGAATCAGTCCTACGCCTTCAAAATAACTATCCCATCCATACATTTCGTTAAACCGACCTCCAGGAACCACAAAGGGAACACCTTTATTGTTTTCTAATGCCAATGCTAATACGCCAGGTTTTTCATTGATAGATTTTACGTATTCTGGTGTAATTGCTTTTGGAAGAATGATTATTTCAAGATTCGGAAATTGATCTTGAATAGATTGATAATAAGCAATACCTTCAGCATCTGTAAAAGGCACATAGAGACGCTGTGTTGCATCTTCAGCTTTTTCATCTCCTAGACTTTTACGCAATCCTTCTGCATCTAATGTACGGGTAAGATCATCCCAAAAATAATCTTTAATCATTCTAGAAACACGCGCTGTTGGAGCTTCTTCTATTTTTGATAATGGGATGATTGCTTCTTCTTTTCCAAGTGCTTTTTCTAAAGCTAGTTCTTGAAGAAAGTTAGAGAGGTGATACGTTCCTTTTATCGTATAGAAATCACCATTTTCTAATGGAATTTCAAATGCTTTAGGCCCTTTATCTTCTACCGTGATTTTCTTATCTCCATCGGTGTCTTCTTGAACTAATAACCGTTGAAGTGTGTCTTCTATATTACCCTTGAATTGCATCATACTATTTCATCACTAGGAGAACCTGTTAATTTATTTAAACTGAACAGTAAAATAAATATCGCTGTCATAGGTATAAGAGAGAGGTAAAAAACTTTATCTCCACCAAAGCTATCGAACATAAATCCAATAATCAATGAACCTACAGTTCCTCCCACTGCTGAGAAGAATGTCAAAACTCCAGCAAGGGAACTATGATCCCTTTTAGGCATACTGGATAATACAGCAGAGCTTACTAAAGGATATAAGGGCGCAAGAAATAATCCAATTAAAGGAAATAAGAATGCAACCATCGGCAAGTCTGCAAAGCTACTAACACCTGAAGTAGTAATTCCTTTTGCTAATGGTAAAACAGTTAGTACAATAATTGAAGCTAGAATTACTCCTGCAATTGCTATATACACCCATCTTATTTTCTTTACAAGAAGGCCTGTTATAAATCTACCAAGCGCAAAAGATATCATTAAAAGCACAGCTACCTGGGAAGCTAGTCGAGCATCAATACCCAAGGTTTCTTTATTAAACGTAGGTAGCCAAGTCATTATCCCTTGCTCAGTCATTACATAGAAAAATGCAAAAAGTGCAAAAATCCAAGTCAGCGGACTTTTAAAAAGTTTAAACATCTCAATAAAATCTCCGACTACTGAAGTATCCTTTTTATCCCCTTCTATATCAAATTTAGAGAAAAGAATAATTAAAAAAGCAACTGCTATCAAAACAGCCATAAGCAAATAACCTCTCAGCCAACCATCTGGTGAATCATCATAAAACAACGGGAACACTACATACATAAAAATGATCCCTATCATAAAAACTGTTTCAATAAGGCTCAAGAGTTTACTATGGTCATTTTTTGTATCACTTACGTAACCAACTAATGCATACACTGCAACTTTAACAACGGCAAAGGTCATCCCTGTAATAGCAAAAAGTATTTTGACAGCCATAAAAGAATCTGCAAAATACATACTTATACATCCTAAAAACACTAGTGCGAGACTTACAAGCATTCCTCGTTTATACCCTATTTTAGGGAGAAAAGATCCAATAAAGAATGATACTAACGCAATGGAAAGATCTTTAAAAGGTTCAAGAATAGCTGCAGCTTCTTTAGCGACATCATAAACAGCTTGTGAACGTTCTACTAGAATCCCCACACTATTCAACAATGCGGCGAACACAAAATAGATTAAAAATAAAGATAGCTTAATTCCAAAATGTTTCATATTCCTATAAATTTATAACTCTGATACTGATTCTGAAACTGATCGTTTTAATCGCAATGCTAATACTGCAGCTATAATAAAAAACACACCTCCAAAAAGAATAGCATTTACAGCATTATCATCTAGAAGATTTTCAATGATTGGTCCAAAAGTTACTGTCTGAATAAGCATCGGTATTACTATCATCATGTTAACAATTCCCATATACACTCCTCTTTTATCTTCCGGAATGACTTTAGACACCATTGCATACGGAATACCCATCATCGCTGCCCAACCTATTCCAAATAAAACCATAGGTACTAATAGCGCATATTCATCTTTTATAAATGGCATACTCAACATTGCAATTCCTGCAAACACCAAACTTACCACATACACATTACGGGAACCATATTTTTTAGCAAAAGGCACTAAGGCTAATGCCACGAGCATCGTTACCAAATTATACGATCCATTCATTAAACCTGTTTGAGCTAGCGCTTGTTCAGATATCTGTTGAAAATTTTGAGCAAAAGAAGTATCAATGGCACTTACTGTATTACCTGCCTCACAGGCTTCTATAATACCTTTATAACGAGTCGTATCCTCAGGAGTTTGTCCGTATAGACTTGTACGTATCATGGGCGTAATAAACTGCCAATACACAAACAATGCGTACCACTGAAAGAAATATACTGCCGCTAATTTCCACATCATTTTTGGCATGTGCCCTATAGCTCCTATAATTTCCACTATTGGCTCTATAGCTCTTTGAATAAATGACTTATCTGATTTTTCTTGTTGTAAACTTTCTAACTCTTCATCACTAGGTGGTATTTCAGGTGTTTTCCAAACTGACCAAGCAATGGTTGCTACCGATGCAAAAGCTCCTAAGAAAAAGGAATAGTAGACCCACGTAGGAATTGCAGAAACAGTTTCTGTCGCTGTACTGCATAAGCTTGCGCTTTCTGCTGCTGGAACACTAAACCAATCTTGAAACAAGAAGAGGGAAAAGTTAGCAATAGTAATTCCTGCGCCCACAAATAGACTTTGCATTTGATACCCAAATGTCAATTGGTCATCATTCAGCTTATCACCTACAAAAGCCCTATAAGGCTCCATTGCTGTATTATTTGCTGCATCCAGAACCCATAACAAACCAACAGCAAACCACAGTCCTGGACTGAAAGGAAATGCTAATAAGCATAAACTCCCCAGTATAGCTCCTATTAAAAAGAATGGTTTTCTTCTCCCCCCCCATTTTGGCAACCAAGTCTTATCACTGATAGCTCCGATAATAGGTTGAATTAAAAGCCCTGTAACAGGGCCTGCCAAATTAAGTAATGGCAATTCTGCATGATCAGCTCCCAAAAATGAAAAGATAGGGTTTACAGCGGTTTGTTGTAATCCAAATGAAAATTGAATCCCGAAGAATCCAACATTCATATTCCATATTTGCCAGAAAGAAAGGGTTGGTTTTTTAATATTTTTAAACATACTGCTTATTTTTGAAAAAGGAAGAATGCTATTTATTTACAAATAGTGCATTTTAGCCGTAGTAATATCAGCATTTTTTCTGAAAATCTATACTAATATTAGGTAATACCCAACGAAAACGATTTCGTAAATATCACCTGAAAACGGATCAAAAACGGGTGTTATTCCTTTATAAACTGAATATTACGAAGCAAACCAGTATACTTTGTACGCTTTACTGCCGATTTCTTAAAGATCTCAGAAAATACTTCTTGTGTGATTTCTTCCCAATCTTTCTTGGTATTAGAAAGTAATTTCGGATTGGGGTCAAATAGTGGCTCTTTATGAGAAGTACTAAAACGATTCCAAGGGCATACATCCTGACAGGCATCACACCCAAAAATCCAATCGTCAAAAGATCCTTTCACAGAAGTAGGAATGGCCTCTTTAAGCTCTATCGTAAAATAACTAATACATTTACTCCCATCTACTTTATACGGCTCGACAATGGCTTGTGTAGGGCATGCGTCTATACATGCGGTACAACTCCCACAATGATCCGTAACAGGCGTATCATATTCTAAATCAAGATCTACAATAAGCTCTGCAATAAAATAAAAAGAACCTGCCTTTTTAGACAGTACATTGCTATGCTTCCCCATCCAACCTACGCCGCTTTGTACAGCCCAAGCCTTGTCAAGAACTGGGGCACTAGCTACAAACGCACGACCATGGACATCTCCTATTTCAGACTGGATCGTATGGAGCAATTCTTTAAGCTTATCCTTAATGACAAAATGATAATCTCTCCCATACGCATACTTTGAAATCTTATAAGAACCTTCTTCTTGAGTTTTACTAGGGTAATAATTGAGCAGTAAAGAAATCACACTTTTAGAGCCTTCAACAAGTTTGGTAGGGTCTAATCGTTTATCAAAGTGATTTTCCATATACTGCATCTGGCCATTCATGTTATCTTTAAGCCATTGTTCTAAACGTGGTGCTTCTTCTTCTAAGAAACCAGCCTTAGAAATACCGCAAGACATGAATCCCAAACGTTTTGCTTCGGCTTTGATAAGAGCGGTATGCTTTGCTCGATTTTCTATCACTTGATTAGCGAGGTATAAATTCTAAGATAGCTTTATGAGGCTTTAAAGTAATCAAAGGTTTAATTTCTATAGGCGTCTCTTTCTTCTTTATTTTATAATGCTTTACAATTTCTGTGATAGCAAGTACCATCTCATACATTGCGAAATTATTTCCGATACACATTCTCGGTCCTGCTCCAAAAGGGAAATAGGCCTTGTGCTTCATTCCAGCATTATTAGCAAAACGATCTGGATTAAATACTTCTGGATCTTCCCAAAAATCTTTGTGTTTATGTATTTCTATCACAGAAAAAAGCAAATTGGATTCTTTAGGAATCGTAACACCATCAAACATATCTTCTTCAAGATTTACACGATCTATAAAATATGCTGGTGGATACAAACGCATAGACTCCTCTATCACCAGTTTTGTATACTCGCATGATTTAATAAAATCTAGTGAAGATGTTGTATTCGCTTTCGCGAAAGCGTACTCCTTATACACCTTCTCTTGTATGTCAGGATGCTTTGCTAGAAGTTGCAATGTAAATGTAAGCGCATTTGAGGTTGTCTCATGACCAGCTACAAAGAGAATTAAGATTTCATCTAACAATTGCGATTCCTCCATGGCTGTCCCATCTTCATAACGAGCATCCAATAACATATCTAATAAATCACCTGGTCGGTCGCCACTCTCACGGCGTTGATCTACTAGTTTTTTAAGGATTTCTCTCGCTTCTACAGTAAGATTGATGTGTTTTTTAATAGCACCTCCATATTTAAAATACAACGCCTTAAAAGGTTGCCTTAACTCTTTTACGAGCATTTGCTGCGCTGCTTCCGTAATATGCTGAAGCCGATTTATAAAAGATGCATCTATCTCAGACTTAAACAGTGCTTTTGCAACGGCTTGAAATGCAAGGTCATTTAGAATAGAAAAAATATCTATCGAAGCATTTGGCACTATATGCACAATTTCTTCTCTAATAACTTCTAATACCGTATCTAGTAATTGTTCTAATTGTTTTTTATGAAAAGCAGGTTGGATGAGTCGTCGTTGCTTCTTCCACAATTCTCCTTCTGCAGTAAGCAATCCTTTTCCTACATATTTAGAGAGATCTTTTGTTTGGATTTTAGATTTTGTGTAGTTCCGTTGATTCTTTTGTAATGTATAGCGTGCAAACTCAGGATTTCTGGAAAATATAACGGAGTTTTTTGCTCCTAATTTTAAGCGAAAAGTATCTCCTTTTTCTTCAAAGTTTTTGTGATGAAAAGGTAATGGGTTTTTAACAATCTTATTTGCATTTGCTAGAAATTTAAAAAAAGGAACGGTGGGGATTACATTTTCTTTCATCTATTGTTGGTAACATGCAGGTAACATCAATTACGCACTACTATTCTATTTTAAAATAACCCTCCTTGTACAGGTCCTTTTGTTCTTCCTAAATGACGATAGGCATCTTCTGTCACTTCTCTTCCTCTAGGGGTACGCATGATAAATCCTTGTTGTATTAAGAAAGGCTCATACACCTCTTCTATCGTTTCTGCAGTTTCTGAAACAGCAGTAGCTAGAGTTGTAATTCCTACTGGACCTCCTTTAAATTTATCGATGATGGTTACTAAAATCTTATTATCCATCTCATCCAGACCATGAGCATCTACATTTAATGCTTCGAGGCTATATTTTGCAATAGCGATATCAATGCTTCCATTTCCTTTTATTTGAGCAAAGTCACGTACACGTCGCAATAATGCATTTGCAATACGAGGTGTACCCCTACTTCTACCTGCAATCTCTATAGCAGCTTCCATTGAGATGGGAACTCCCAAAATTTGAGAACTACGCTGTACAATAGAAGTGAGCAATTCTGTGCTATAATATTGTAATCGGGATGAAATTCCAAAACGAGCTCGCATAGGAGCTGTTAATAATCCAGAACGTGTAGTGGCACCTACCAATGTAAACGGACTTAAATCAATTTGAACAGAACGTGCATTAGGTCCTGTTTCAATCATAATATCGATACGATAGTCTTCCATCGCTGAGTATAAATACTCCTCTACAATAGGGCTTAATCGATGGATCTCATCTATAAATAATACATCTCTTTCATCGAGATTGGTCAATAATCCTGCTAAATCTCCTGGCTTATCCAATACAGGCCCTGATGTAATTTTAATATTTACATCAAGTTCATTTGCCAGAATATTTGCCAATGTTGTTTTACCTAAACCTGGAGGGCCATGAAAAAGAGTATGATCTAATGCTTCGCCTCTTAAATTTGCAGCTTGCACAAAAATCCTAAGGTTTTCTAATACTTGATCCTGACCTGCAAAATCATTAAAGGATAGCGGACGTAATGCACGCTCCACATCCATTTCCTCATGAGAGTATCCTTCGCTTGTTGGATCTAAGTTTTCATTCATAGCACGATTGGGTAATACCTATTACACAAATATAAGGATTGTCTGAGTACGCTGGAGTTTATACTGAGCAAAGTCGAAGTGCGAAAGCAAAAAAAAAGTATCACACAACTCTACACACATACTATCAAAAACAAAAAAACCCATTCTGTTGAGAATGGGTTTTCAATTTATCTAAATCACTATTTAGTGATGCATTTCTTCTTCATTATCTTGTAATGGTATATGCTGTGGCGCAAAATCTTGACCAGGAATCACATAATCAGATTCATCCATATTCAATTTACTATAGTCATACGGCCATCTGTGTACTTCTGGAATTGGTCCATCCCAGTTTCCATGTATATGCTTTACTTCTGCAGTCCATTCTAATGTATTAGACTTCCAAGGATTTTTAGATCCTATCTTTCCGAAGAACATAGAATGTATGAAGTTATATAAGAACACTAACTGTGCTGTTGCTGTAATAAATGCAAATATGGTAATAGCAACATTTACATCTGTAAGATCATCAAAGTAAGGGAATGCTGTATTTGTATAGTAACGTCTAGGAAGACCTGCCATACCAATAAAGTGCATTGGGAAGAAAATTCCATAAGATCCTATAGCAGTTACCCAGAAGTGAACATATCCTAGGTTCTTATTCATCATTCTTCCTTCAAACATTTTAGGGAACCAATGATAAACCCCTGCAAATAATCCATAGAGTGCAGAGATACCCATTACTAAGTGGAAGTGAGCTACCACAAAATAAGTATCATGTACGTTAATATCTAATGTACTATCACCAAGTATAATTCCAGTTAATCCTCCAGAGATAAAAGTAGATACCAATCCTATTGAAAATAGCATTCCAGGATTAAACTGAAGATTACCTTTCCAGAGGGTGGTTATATAGTTAAATGCTTTTACTGCAGAAGGAATTGCAATTAGTAATGTTGTAAATGTAAATACGGATCCTAAAAATGGATTCATTCCAGATATAAACATATGGTGACCCCATACAATAGTAGACAAGAAAGCAATCGCAAGAATAGATGCAACCATCGCTCGATATCCAAAGATAGGTTTACGAGAGTTTGTTGCTATAATCTCTGATGTTATTCCTAATGCTGGTAATAATACAATATATACCTCAGGGTGTCCTAAGAACCAGAAAAGGTGTTCAAATAATACTGGAGAACCTCCAGAATTATGTAATACTTCTCCACCTATATAGATATCTGAAAGGAAAAATGAAGTTCCAAAACTTCTATCCATAATAAGCATTAATGCGGCAGATAATAATACCGGGAAAGATACAATTCCAATAACAGCTGTTACAAAAAATGCCCAAATCGTAAGAGGAAGACGTGTCATGGTCATTCCTTTTGTACGTAAATTTAATACCGTTACAACATAATTAAGTGATCCTAAGAGTGAGGAAGCAATAAATATTGCCATAGACACTAACCAGAGAGTCATTCCCATCCCTGAAGCAGGAATACTATTAGGAAGTGCACTTAAAGGAGGATAAATTGTCCATCCTGCTGCAGCTGGCCCTGACTCTACAAATAAAGACAATACCATGATGACAGAAGAAAGGAAGAATAACCAGTAGGATATCATATTTAAGAATCCTGAAGCCATATCTCTTGCTCCAATCTGTAATGGAATTAATAGGTTACTAAAAGTACCACTCAGACCTGCTGTTAATACAAAGAATACCATAATAGTACCGTGTATGGTAATAAGAGCAAGGTAGATGTTAGGGTCCATTACTCCATCTTTTGCCCAATCACCTAATAATACTTCATAAATAGTAAATTGATGATCTGGCCAAGCTAATTGTAATCTGAAAAGCAATGACATTGCTATCCCTATAATACCCATGATCAAACCAGTGATAAGGTACTGCTTCGAAATCATCTTATGATCTGTACTAAAGATATACTTTGTTACAAATGTTTCTTTATGGTGATGATGTCCGTGATCGTCGTGTCCGTGATCTAATGCTCCTGCGTCTGCTGACATAATCTTAATGCTTTAACTTTTATTAGTTTTATTTTTTACTCGTTTGATGCGATCTTCTTTCCAAAAGTCTCCTGTTGAGCCATCCAAGCATCATACTCTTCTTGTGTCTCAACAATAATTTTCATTTGCATATTGTAATGTGAAGTACCACATATCTTATTACAAAGTAAGAAATAATCAAACTCGTCATAATCATCTATAGGTCCGTTACCGGCTGCCATAGATTTATTATTTTTTTCTCTTCTAATCTCTTTTATCACCTGCATTTTATCCTTCATATATTCTGTTTCACGGATTTCAGCAGTAGTTTTTGATGGTGTAAAAGCAAACTGTGTAATCATCCCTGGCACCACATTCATTTGTGCACGGAAGTGAGGCATATATGCTGAGTGTAATACATCTTGAGATCTTAATTTAAAGATAACTTGACGTCCTACTGGCAAATGTAACTCTGAAGTAATCACATCATCCATTGCATCTTGATCACTTAAATCAACACCTACTGTATTTGCCCCTTCTATAAAACGAACATTTGCATTTCCTAAGATGTTATCTTCTCCAGAATAACGAGCTTCCCAAGCAAAACGCTTTGCATATAATTCTATAACAATAGCATCTTCTTCTTCTTCAAAATTCATGATATCAGACCAAGTGAATAGTCCGTAGATAATAAGACCTGCTAGAACGATTACTGGAATAATGGTCCATATAAACTCTAACTTATCATTATCTGCATAAAACAAAGCACGATTTCCTTTTTTACCTTGATATTTATAGGCAAAATAATGTAATAACGCTTGTGTAATAACCTGTACAAGCATGATCAAAGCAAGAGAGATAAACATTAAGTTATCATAACTTGATCCATGCTCAGAAGACGCTTCTGGCAGATAAAATTTACTATAATACCAGAAACAATATATAGTTATAAAATACATGAAGATAAGGAACATAATCATCAACTTCCCGTTAATACGGTT
>CAKZKZ010000148.1 GCA_937124495.1 uncultured Dokdonia sp.
GTAATCGCACAAGTGGCTATTCCTCGACATCCAAAAGTAACCGTAGGTTTATTAGAATTATGTGCGGGGCCATCCATCACAATAAAGTAATCTGAGGCATACCGCTCTTTATATTGATCTAAAGTCGAAAGTAGGGCGGTAGAACTGTATTCTTCTTCTGGGTCAAAGATAACTTTGATGTTGAAGTTTGGCGTATTGTTTTGCGCTGTAAAAAGCTTGAGCGCAGATAAGAGCATCATGATAGGCGCTTTATCATCGGCGGCAGCACGTGCAAAAATCCGCCAGTCATCATTAATGTCGCCATCCAGCTGATTCCAACCTATCTTTTGCCATTCACCTTCTTGGTTTTTCTCTTTTAAAACAGGATCAAACGGATGCTCTTGATCCCAAGCATCCGGATTAATCGGTTGTCCGTCGATGTGAAAATAGAACAGTACCGTTTTATAACTGGGATCATATTCCTTTTCTACCATCAAAATGGGGAGTGTCGATGTCTCAAGTAATGTCGTTTCGAAATCTAACGCATCATATTTCTGAGCGACCCATTCTATATTTTTAAGCATCAAAGCCTTGTTTTCTGGAAGATTGGGAATGCTTACAAACTCTTTGTGTAGTAATAAGGTTTGCTTAAAACCATCATTAATGACTGCATCATTCTTGGTTTGTCCATGCATTACAAACGGAATGAAAAATAGAAGAAATATGGATGTTATTTTATTCATGGAGACTGTCATTTTTTAGCTTTAACGCTTCGCTCTCCCTATGGTCGTGAATCTCACAAGTTCGATTTCGCGAAATATCAAGCTACGATTTAAAGCGCTCTAAATGTACAGAATATTTATGGGAATGATATGCTCTATGACAACTGCTGACGATCGCTAGCTATGATAAAACAAAACGCCGCGGTAAGAAGAAGAACACCTGGGATTATACCCCCTAAATAAAAGGCGAGTAAGGCATCAGCTATAATCAATGCAGAAAGAAGCCATAAAACCTTTTTTGCCTCTTTTCCTAAAGACAGTGCCAAAACCCCAAAAATAGCAAGCCCGATAAGATGCATAGAAGGATGTGCAAACAACACAGGGACAATGTCTTTTAGAAAACCTTCCGCATTGGATTGTGTGATTAATTCTTTGACGTGAAAAAAGCCACTTCCGTGAAATAGGGACATGACGAGTAGGAGGGAACAACCAACAATACAAAGTACTTTAAACACTTTTGATGTCTTCTGTTGTGATTCCATATACGCATGTTTTTCTAGAAGCAGATGGGCTTCTATTTCATAGACGCATATTTTTAATAAAAGGTTGCCTGAGGGATGTTTTTTCGCTTTCGCGAAATGGGTTGTTGGAGGAGTTTAGCAAACGATTTAATGATATGTTAGCTTTTGGAACGCTATACAATCGTCCATCAGCGAGAATTTTATAAATTTTATTTTGGTTATTTTTTTAAAACATCATTTAATACGAATTTTGCCATTTCAACATTTCCAAAAGTAGAATTTGAATCAAATATTATCTGTGTCAGTATTTTAGATGCGTTTTGAAGTTCACCATTTTCACTTATAACTAATGCTTTATTTATTAATAACGAACCTTTAGTTTGGATGTCAGGATTTTGCTCAAGTCCTTTTTCAATGGCACTTAGTCTTTCTTCATTTTCTAGTAAACTTGAATAGTCTTTCCATGCTGGAGCAAAAGAAGGAAAATTATCAACTAATAATTTTATCATTTCTTTTTTTTCAGCTTGATTGTCAATCCATTCAAGAGAAAGATACGATTTATAAAGACCTTGTTTTAAATCTCCAGCTTTTTCTCTTTCTAAAGTATGTAATGCTATTTTAGAAGTGTAAAAACCATTAGGAGCAATTTTATCAGTTAGTTGATAATATTTTAAAGCATTTTCATAATCATCTTGAAGAAGGTATGTATAAGCTAAATCATAAAGAGGATATGCCCAATTTGGAGCTTCTTTATTTGCTTGCTCTAATTTTTGAATTGCATTTTGATAATCCCCATTTTGACCAAATATTCTTGCCTGATTATGTAATGATTTTGCTAATTCAGAAACTTCTCCTATTCCGTAAACTTCATAATTATAAGTTCCAGTAGAATTTGCTAATTCTTCTTTTGATATTTTATTTCCTTTATCATCTGTAAATTCTATCCTTGCATTATTATTTGATTCGGAATTGGTATCTTTTTTTTCTCCATTCTTACAAGAAGATATGACTCCTAGTACCATCAAAATTCCAATTACTTTATTTTTCATTCTAGTTGTTTTTGATATTTTAAATGCAATAAGGGGTTACTTTTATGAATAACAAACGATTTCATGCTATGTTAGTTTTTATAACGCGATGCAATCGCGTACTAACGAGTCGTAAAATTTCTTTAATTTGGTTTACTAACCATTTCAAAAATAATTTCACCTCCATTTATAATATCAGTATGGGATAATTGAGATCCTTCGATAATGTTCCCATTTATGGATACACTCTTGACATATACGTTTTCTTTGCTTTGATTTGTAGTATTAATTAGTAGTGTTTTTCCATTGTTCAAATGGATAGTAGCATCTTTAATTAAAGGACTCCCTAGTGCATAATCAGAAGAGCCAGGAGTTACTGGATAAAACCCTAAACTGCTAAAAATATACCATGCACTCATTTGTCCAGCATCGTCATTACCACATAGGCCATCAACTGTTGGCGCATACATTGTATTCATAATCATTCGCACACGCTCTTGTGTTTTTTCAGGGTGTCCAGTCCAATTATATAAATACGGTATATGGTGACCAGGTTCGTTACCATGAACATAATTTCCTATAATACCATCGCGTGTTAT
>CAKZKZ010000149.1 GCA_937124495.1 uncultured Dokdonia sp.
ATATGACTTTTAACTTCTCTCTAGTTGGTATAGATCAGATTATTAATAATGCAGCAAAGATCAGACAGATGTCTGGTGGGCAATTTCCTTGTCCTATTGTTTTTAGAGGGCCAACAGCCTCTGCAGGTCAGTTAGGAGCAACACATTCTCAAGCTTTTGAAAATTGGTTTGCAAATACACCAGGTCTTAAAGTGATTGTGCCTTCTAATCCTTATGATGCAAAAGGACTTTTGAAAGCAGCAATACGTGATAATGATCCTGTAATCTTTATGGAATCTGAGCAAATGTATGGTGATAAAGGAGAAGTGCCTGATGGAGAATATGTATTGCCAATTGGTGTTGCAGATATCAAAAGAGAAGGAACTGATGTAACTATTGTTTCTTTTGGTAAAATTATAAAAGAAGCGTACAAAGCTGCAGACGAATTAGCAAAGGAAGATATTTCTTGTGAGATTATAGATTTGCGTACAGTACGTCCTATGGATCATAAAGCGATTATGGATTCTGTAAAGAAAACAAATCGCCTAGTAATTCTTGAAGAAGCATGGCCTTTTGGTAATGTTTCTACAGAAATTACGTACCAAGTACAAGAACAAATTTTTGATTATTTGGATGCGCCTATTATAAAGATAAATACAGCAGATACACCAGCACCATACTCTCCAGTTTTATTGGCAGAGTGGTTACCAAATAGTGGTGATGTCATAAAAGCTGTTAAAAAAGTACTATATAGGTAATCCTTACGTTAACGTTATTATATTGAGCTTCATTAATTGTATTTAATGAAGCTTTTACTTTTATTTATGAATACATATAGAATACTATTACTCTTACTTATTTTCCCTTCTATAATGATCGCTCAGACCAAAGTGAGCGGTGTTGTATTTGATGAACAAGATAACCCTATTCCATTTGCAAATGTGGTGTATATGGGCTCTAATGAAGGAACCATCACCAATGAAAATGGACGTTTTTATTTGGAGTCTGAAGATACTTGGGATAAAATCCGTATTTCTTTTATTGGTTTTGCAGAAAAAGAAATTGAACTTACTTCCCGTGTAAATTACGATATGAAGATTGTACTTGCAGAAGAAGCAGCTGCTATGGACGAAGTCTTTATTTACTCTGGGAAAACATCTAAAAAGAATAATCCAGCCATAGATATATTACGTAAAATATGGTCTCGTAAAAAGCAAAACGGACTCAGGCAGTTTAATCAGTATGAATACGATAAGTATGAGAAGATCGAATTTGATCTTAATACGATAGACAGTGCTTTAATTAATAGTAAGCTCTTTAAAGGGATGGAGTTTATTTTTGAACAAACAGATACCTCAAGCGTAACAGGGAAAACATACCTGCCCATATTTGTAAATGAAGCAGTGTCAAAAATATATGGAAATAACAATACTAGAAAAGAAAAAGAAGATTTATTAGGGAATAAAAATAGCGGATTTAGTGAAAATCAAACAATCATTGGTTTTGTAAAAGACCTGTATAATGATTATGATGTATATCAAAATTACCTGAAGTTTTTTGATAAAACATTTACAAGTCCTATAAGTCGCACTGGAATTCAAACCTATAACTATGTACTTGCTGATAGCGCATATATAGATAAAAAATGGTGTTATAATATTATTTATTATCCTCGACGTACCAATGAACTTACCTTTAAAGGAGATTTTTGGGTAAACGATTCTACGTGGGCAATTAAAGAAATTAATATGCAACTCTCCAAGAGTGCAAACATTAACTGGGTAAAAGAAATCTATCTAGAACAAGAATTTGATATTGTAAATGATACTACATTCTTACTAAAAAGAGATTACTTTTTGTCTGATTTTGCTTTTAGAAAAAAAGAAGAATCTAGAGGTCTTTATGGTAAACGTACAACGCTGTACGATAACTATGTTTTTAACCAAGAAAAAGATAAGGAGTTTTATGAAAAAGAAGTGTACTATTACGACAAGGATGTCTATAATAGAGATGATGCCTTCTGGGATGAGAATAGGAACGAAGAATTAAATGCCGATGAAAAGGGTGTTGAGAAAATGCTCGATACACTTAAAACAGTAAAAAAGTTTAGAAACCTTTACAACTTAGGTTCCGTACTAGCTTCTGGGTATTGGGAGTTTCCGAGTCTTAATCTTGATTATGGGCCTATCTTTTCTACATTTGGATTTAATGAAGTAGAAGGATTACGTGTTCGTACAGGAGCAAGAACCTATTTTGGACAAAACGATTTATGGCGTGCAGAAGGGTTTTTAGCGTATGGATTTAAAGACCAAAAATTCAAATTTGGAGTCTCTGCAAAATGGCTTGTCGATAAGAAGAGTCGATTGATTTTTTCTGGTGGATACCGCCAAGATGTAGAGCAAATAGGCGCTAGCCTTACCACGTCTAGAGATGTATTAGGAAGAAATTTAGCTTCATCTTCATTAGTAAACACGGCTAGTAATGATAAATTGACATCCATTCAATTAACCAATTTTGCCGTAGAGATAGAACCCATACGTAATCTTAAATTTCGTACAGATTTTTCATTACGTAGTTTAGAATCTGCATCAGATACTTTTAATCTTGAGTATTTTACCGATGCCTCTGAAATAACTACTAAAGCAGATCTTACACAGACTGAGGTTGTGTTTACAACCATCTGGGAGCCAGGGAAGAAAACGTCTGGTTTTGGTGTGGAACGACGTGTTGTAAATGAATGGTTTCCAAGTTTCTTTTTAAGCTATACACGCGGTCTTGAAGGAACTTTAAATAGCGATTTTGAGTATGATAGATTACAATTCTCTTTTAGAAAAGCAATACGTGTAGGAGGCTTCGGACAACTTAGTGTCT